>PKCT01000240.1 GCA_002862325.1 Phycisphaerae bacterium | reverse complement strand
GATCGCCGAATGGCTCGCCGCGCATGGCCGCCAGGCCATCCCGCTGGTCGTCGCGCACAGCCATGCGCATGGCGACCATATCGCCGGCGATGCCGCCTTTCGCGACCGGCCCGATACCGTGCTGGTCGGGCTGAAACCGGCGGATGTCGCAGCCTTTTTCGGCATCAAGCGCTGGCCCGGCGATATCGCGACCTTCGATCTCGGCGGCCGGGCGCTGTCGATCATCCCGACGCCGGGGCATCAGGCCGCAGCGATGATGGTCTATGACCCGCGCCTCAAGATCCTGCTCTCGGGCGACACGCTCTATCCCGGGCGGCTCTACGTGCCGGTCAATTTCCTCGGCGACAACCGCGCCAGCATCGACCGGCTGAGCGCTTTCGCACGCACCCACCCGGTCCGCGCCGTACTCGGCGCGCATATCGAGATGACGCGCGCGCCGGGGCGCGATTATGCGCACGAGGCGCTGGAACATCCGAACGAGCATCCGCTCGAGCTGCCAGCAAGCGAGATCGCCAAGCTACGCCAGGGGCTCAGGGCGAAGCTCGACACACCGGGCCAGTCGCAGGTCCATGACCGCTTCATCATCGTACCGGTGCCGCCCCGTGACGAATGACCGCATAGATGAGGTCTATGGGAACTATTGGCCAATGCCGTCTGGCGTGATGGCCCGGATTTTACAACGCTCTTTCCACTGCGAACCTCAACCGTCCCGCCTTCAGCGCTGCCCTATGCCGGCAGCCCGGGACCGCAACGTGAGTACAGGCACATGAACGGAGTCCGCGTCGGCAACCGCATCATCGGGGCAGATTCGCCCGTCACCATCGGCTGGGAGAACGTGCCCAAGGTCGAAGGCGGCCCGTTCAAGCGGCTGTTCTTCACCTGGTTCCAGCCTGCCGTGCTCTTTTCGATGATCGCGTTCTGGTATTATGCGCCCAATTCGATCGCCAAGGCCTCGACCGCGATCGGCATCGGCATCGCGTTTCGCGCGCTGTTGCTCGCGCTCGAATGGGTCAATCCGCGCTACAAGAGCTGGGAACTGACCTGGAAGGAATGCGTCACCGACCTGTTCTATGTGGGCCTGGGCTATACCATCCTCAATCTGGTCGACAATTTCATCGGCAGCGACGTGCTGATCGAGAACCTGCTGGCGAGCTTCGACTGGGACAAGTTCGCCTGGTTCACCGGCCTGCCGCTGCTGGTTCAGGCGTTCCTGATCCTGTTTATCTTCGATTTCGGCCAGTACTGGATGCATCGCGGCATGCACAACTGGTACCCGCTCTGGCTCACCCATTCGGTGCATCATTACATTACCCAGCTCAACATCAACAAGGGCGCGGTCGGCAATCCGGTCGAGCTGTTCCTGATCGGGCTGGGCATCGGCGGCCTGTTCGACTTCCTGCCGCGGGCCGCGCTGCTCGCCGGGGCCATCGGCATGTCGATCGGCGTGTACCAGCATATCAACGTGCGCTTCAACACGCCCGCCTGGTGGCGCTTCCTGTTCAACACCACCGAGCATCACAGCCTGCACCATTCGCTCGATTTCGAGGCGACGCGCAGCAACTATGCCAGCAATTTCATCTTCATCGACCGCATGTTCGGCACCTGTGTCGATGGCGAGGCCGAGCTGCTGGGCATGGAGGGCGGCCGCCGCATGTCGATCCGCGAGCAGATGCTGTTTCCCTTCACCGAAGGCTGGAAGACGATGAGGGAGAAATTCGGCAAATCGGATGATACGCAGGCGGTGCCCGCAGAATGACCGGCCAGGCCCCCAGCATGGATGGCGATCGCCTGCCCGGCATCGCACCTGGCGGCGATGCCCGTTCGTGGATGCGCCTGATCGACTGGATCTGGACGGTGCGCGGCGAACTACCGCTGCCCGCCGGACAGGGCGCCGACGAGGCCTTTGCGAGGCTCGAACCGTTCTTCCGTGAACCCGGCACCAGCTTCGATCGGGCCGAGGGGCGCCTGACCTTCACCAAGAAGGACCCGCTCGCGCAGGACCGCATGTCGATCTATGATCGGGGCGAGCTGCGCGTCGAGAGCCAGCCCGGTGGCGGCGTGCTGCGCTTCTGGATGACCAGCAAGTCGCTGCTGTTCTGCTTCCTCGCGCCCTTGCTGTTTGTCGCCTTCGGCCAGATCATCGTCGGGGTCGGCATATTGGCCAAGCCCGACACCGAGCAGGCGGACAAGAAGAAGGACCAGGAAAAGGACAAGGTCCGCGAACTGCACTGGATCGACCAGATGCTCGGTGCGCCTGCGCCCGAAAAGCCCAAGAAGGATGAGAAGGACAAGAAGAAGGAAGAAGGCGGCAAGGACCGCTTCTCGCCGACCTCTGCCTATGTGTTCGCCGGGCTGTTCGCGCTGCTCTACGTGATCGGTCGCATTCTAGAAGATCGGCTGATCCGCAGGCGCTTCCTGCGCAGCCTGGCGGGAGACTAAGCTTTCCCGATCGCGACGCGATTGCCGTTTGCGCCGGCGCACCCTAATTGGTCCAGCATGAGCAGATGGCCCTTCGACGCGCAGACCGATGATATCCGCCCGCTGCTGATGCAATTGCACAGCGCAGGCGAACCGTTCGCCATCGCCACGCTGGTCGAGACCTCGGGCCCTGCCCCGCGCGAGATCGGGGCACAGATGCTGATCACCGGCGATCAGCATTGGGGCTATCTCTCGGGCGGCTGTATCGAGGCCGATGTCGCGCGGCACGCCCGCGAAGCGATGGCCGAGGGCAAGCCGAGACTGCTGCGCTATGGCGAGGGCAGCCCGTGGATCGACATTCGGCTCGCCTGCGGCACCGGCATCTCGGTGCTGGTCGAGCCGCTGCGCGGCGATGACCCGGCAGTGTCTGCGCTGCTGGATGGCTTTCAGTCGCGACATCCGGTTCTGTGGTCCAGCGATGGAACAGCGCGCGAGGCGCTTTCCTCCGACGATGTACCGCGCTTCGCCTGGAATGCTCGCCGCTACTCGAAGCGCTACGATCCTGTCCTGCGGCTGGTGCTGATCGGCGAGGATGCGACGGCGCTCGCCTGCGCGACGCTCGGCCAGGCGATGGGAATGGAGGTGGCGCTGGTCACCCCCAACGGCCCCGAAGCCACGCCATGGCCGGGACTGTCCTATCATCGCGCCTCGCCCGCCGACGCGCTCAAGGCGATTGGGCTCGACCGGTGGACGGCGGTGGCGGTGCTGTCGCACGATCGCGAGGATGACGAAGCCGGGCTCGCCGCCGCGCTCATCTCGCCTGCCTTCTATGTCGGCGCGATCGGCGCGCGCATTCGGCTCGACGGACGCATCGACCAGTTGCGCCGCCAGGGCGTGAGTGAGGCAGAGATCGCGCGGCTGCGCGCACCGATCGGGCTTCAGGGCTTCGGCAAGGCTCCGCGCGATATCGCGCTGTCGGTGGTCGCCGATGTCGCGCGCGAGTTCCACGCACGCTCGGCCAGCGCCAGCGAGGCCGCATCATCGATATCGACCAGCGCGCCGCTATCGTCGGTATCGAGATAGGCAAGCGCCCTGTCCTTGAGCGCATCCCCTGCCCCGCGGTCGCCCGAAAGCTGCATCAGATCAGGCAAGGCGGAACGCACGAAGCAGACCGGATGGCCGGGCTTGCCATCGACCCTGGGCCGCGCGGCATAGCCCGAGCGCTGGGCGAGCCGCGCCAGTTCGCCGCACAAGGCGACCGGCACCAGCGGCATGTCGCCCAGGAACAGGAATGCCCCTTCGCTCTCGTCCGGCAGGCTGGCAACACCCGCGCGGATCGAAGCGGATATGCCCTGCTGCCAGTCTGCAGCCTCGACCAGATGGCAGTCCAGCCCGGCCAGCGAGTCACCGATCGAACGACCATGCTCGCCGACGACGACCAGCACCTCATCAAATCCCGCAGCCGCCACCGCCTCTGCCGTGCGCCGGATCATCGGCACACCATCGAGCGGCGCGAGCAGCTTGCCCCCGCCGAACCGCCGCCCCGCGCCTGCCGCCAGGATGACGGCGCACCAGCCGGGCAGCGCCATTGAACGCGCGGCGATCAGGCCTTGGCCTGGTCGCGCAGTGGCAGGGTACGGATGCGCTTGCCGGTCGCGGCGAACAGCGCGTTTGCCAGCGCAGGCGTCGCCGGCGGCAACCCGGGCTCGCCGATGCCACCGATCTTCGCGCCGCTTTCGATGAAGTGCACGTCGATCTGCGGCGGCGCATCGGCCAGCCTGATCAGCTCGTAATCGTTGAAATTGCTCTGCACCACCGCGCCCTTGTCGATCGTCGCCGATCCGCCGCCGGCCGCGTGCTACCTCGCACTGCTCTCAGGCGAAAGATCCCAGGTGCGGGCCACGACCAAGCGATTTTATCGCTGCAGATTGACGCCGACCTGCGCTCCGTCTTCAACTGGAACGTGAAGCAGCTCTTCGTGTACGTGACGGCCGAGTACGAGACTGACGTTGTGGCCGCCGAATCCGAAGGAGTTGTTGATCGCCACCTCGACCTGGCGGTCCTGGGCTTCGTTCGCCACGAAATCGAGGCCGAAGCCTTCATCGGCCCGCTCGAGATTCGTCGTCGGGGGCAGTACTCCGGTCTCCAACGCCTTGACCACCGCGATGGTCTCGATGCCGCCGGCGGCACCGAGGGCGTGGCCGGTCATCGATTTCGTCGAACTCATGGCGAGGGATGTCGCATGGTCGCCGAAGACCTCCTTCACCGCGTGGACCTCGGCGGCATCGCCGAGGGGGGTGGAGGTGCCGTGGGCATTGATGTACCCGACTCTTTCGGGGCTGACCTCGGCATCCTTGAGAGCCCAGGTCATGGCGTTGCGGGCGCCGACGCCGGATTCGTCCGGCGCGGCGATGTGGAACGCGTCACCACTGCTTGCGTATCCGAGGACCTCGGCGTGGATCTTCGCGCCCCTGGCCTTCGCATGCTCGAGCTCTTCGAGCACGACGACCGCAGCTCCTTCGGCGAGCACGAATCCATCTCGATCGACATCGAACGGGCGCGACGCGTGGATCGGGTCGTCGTTCCGGGTGGACAACGCCTTCATGGTCGAGAAGGCACCGATGCAAAGACGACTCACCGCGGCTTCCGTACCGCCCGCGAACATGACGTCGGCGTCGCCTCTCTGGATCGACTGGAAGGCGGAGCCGATGGCGTGGCCGCCGGTGGCGCACGCGGTCGCGGTCGCGATGTTGGTGCCCTGCAGGCGGTGCTTGATCGACACGTTGCCTGCGCAGGCGTTGACCATCAGCTTCGGGACGGTGAAGGGATTGATCTTCCTCGGTCCCGTCTCCAGGAGCTTTCCGTAGCCGATCTCGATCGTGATGATGCCGCCGATTCCCGAACCGATCGCGACGCCCCGACGACCGTGATCTCCGTTCTGGAAGTCGAGTCCGCAGTCCCGCGCGGCCTCTTCGGCCGCCACGAGTCCGAGGAGGCAGGCGCGATCCATTCGCTTCGCCTCACGCGGATCGACGGCGTGCGACGAATCGAAGTCGCCGACTTCGCCTGCGAAACGAACCGTCCATTCGTCATTCTGCTCGAACGCCGTGATGGGACCGATGCCCGAGCGCCCCTCGGACATGCCCTTCCAGGTCGAGGAGACGTCGTGACCGAGGTCCGTGATGGCTCCGAGTCCAGTGACGGCGACTCGGCGGAGAGTGATCGTTCGCATGGGGGGCGTCGTTCCGCGACGTGACATTCGCCCAGCTGGGCCGGATCAAGCCTTCAGGTTTTCCTTGATGTATTCGATCGCTTCGCCGACGGTCTGAATCTTCTCAGCATTCTCGTCGGGGATGGACGTATCGAACTCGTCCTCGAACTCCATCACGAGTTCGACGGTGTCGAGGCTGTCGGCATTGAGATCGTTCATGAAGTTCGTGTCGCGTGACAACTCGCTCTTGTCGACCCCCATCTGCTCGGCCACGATGTCGATGACTTTCGCTTCGATTTCGGATTCGGTCACAGGTGGTTCTCCATGCGACTCGGAAGGAGCCGCTGATGAGCGGAATATAGCGGTTTTGGCGAGCTTCGGCCCGCTCCCGCCGGAGTCAAATGGCCAGTCCACCATCCACGACGAGGACCTGGCCGGTCAGGTAGCTCGCTCCTTCGGAGGCGAGGTAGGAAACGGCGGCGGCGATATCCGCCGGTTCTCCGAGGCGTCGCATTGCGATTCGCTTGGTCATTTCCGATTCGATGGTGGAAAGGAGGCTCTCGGTCATGTCCGTCTTGATGAATCCCGGGGCCACGACGTTGGCCGTGACGCCCTTGGCCCCGAGCTCCTTCGCGATCGACTTCGTGAGTCCGATGAGGCCCGCCTTCGCGGCGCTGTAGTTCGCCTGGCCGGCGTTGCCCGAAATCCCACTTACCGATCCGACGTTGATGATCCGTCCGAAGCGGCTCTTCATCATCGGTCGCGCGGCGGCGCGACACGCACCGAACACGGCTCGGAGGTTCATGCCGATGACCGCATCGAAATCCTCGTCGCTCATCCGAAGCAGCAGTCCGTCTCGGGTGATTCCCGCGTTGTTCACGAGGATGTCGAGACGTCCGGACGTTTCGGCGATCTCCTCGACGAGCTCGCCGAGGGCGTGGCCTTCGGAAATGTCGCAGGTGCGAAATTCGGCTGAGTGGCCCGCATCCACGACTTCCTGGACGAGCGTCTCGAGGTTGTCCGCGGATCGGGCGATGGCGAAGACGTGGTGGCCGTCCGAAGCGAGCCTCTTGGCGACCTCTCGGCCGATACCTCGGCTGGCTCCGGTGACGATGGCGAGTCTGCGATCGATGGGAATGCTCCAGAGATGCCGAGAGCGGGAGGTCACTTCGGCGCGGCACGGAGTCTATCTGAGACTGTCGGGCAGGGTCGGCCTCGATGGCCCCTTCGACGACTCGTCAAGGCGGGACGGCTCGAGCCGACGCGGCGTCGCTGGTCTCGACGATCGAGAGACCGGCTGCGGAAGTCGGTTGGGACGTGGGGCGTCGAGGTGGCTCGGAGTGGGGAGTTGGACTATCGACGCCCAGGGGCGCCTCCTGGAGCTCCGAATCCAGGGCTGGGGTTGAAGACCGGGGCCTTCGGCTTCTTTCGGCCCGGCCCGGAGGGACGGCTGCCACTGGAGGGCTTCGCCTCCTCCTCCTCGGCTTCGAGAATCAGACTCTCGAATTCGACGATTTCATCGGGTTCGTCGGCTCGGGCCATCTCCTGGTCGTTGATCTCGAGCCAGGTCGCGATCCAGTCGCCGCCACTGAGCCTGTTCACCATGCCCGGAGGCGTGGGCAGCGCGTCGAAGACGGCACCATCGTCCGCCTCGGGTTCGCCCACGAGCTCGTAGTTCCAAAGTTGCACGTCGAATTCACCGTCGGTGGTGGTCACGATCGCGAGCGCGCATTCTCCGATGCCTCGTGCACGATCGGTCTCGATCTCGATCTCCTCGATGGCCTCACCCGTCGCCGAGCTCCATTCGCCCGACTCGACGAGGCGTTCGAGGATCAGCGCATCGGCTTCCGAGAGAAGGTTGGACAGACGGCTACTGTCGCCTCGGACCATCCCGTCGAAGAATCTCAGCACCACGATGCGGTCCACATCGTTGTCGGGTGCGTTGTCCTCGGACATCGAGATGCGGGAGTCGATGTCGAATTCCGCCATGAGATCAGCGACGGGCGTCGGTCCGAGATCGACCGGCTCCTCGGGTGGGGGAGGCGCCGTCGGCTTCTTCGCGACGGGCTTGGTCACCACCGGCTCTGGATCTTCGCCACATCCGGAAGCCATTCCAAGGAGAATGGCGCATCCGGTGGTGATGGCAAGGCTAGACGACTTCAGATGTGTCCGGTACGTCATGGCTGGTGACCTCTACAGACTTATCGATTCGGCGGAACAGGCCCTTCAAGACCTTTCCAGGGGCGAGTTCATGTACCGCAGGCCGTTCGTCCTCATCGCTGACCGTAGACAAAGACTCGGCGAGCCGGCTGCAGTTCTCCGCCCATCGTACCGGAGACGTCAGCTGCTCGATGAGTCTTTCCTTGAGAAGTTCGGCATCGTCCGCGGGGTGGGGCTCCCCGGTGACGTTGGAATAGACCGTGGTGGTCAGTGGTTCCAAATCCAGTTCCGACAGGGTTTTTCGCATGCCGTCGGCGGCAGGTTCCATCAGCGGACTGTGAAATGCTCCGGCGACCGCGAGGCGGCTCGCACGCAGGCCCATGTTGCCGGCGACATCCACCGCTCGATCGCAGGCCGCCGAGGAGCCCGAGACCACGATCTGACCGGGGGCGTTGAAGTTGGCCGGGACCAGGACGTCGTCGCCGCGGGCCTCGTCGCAGAGGGTGTTCGCTTGATCCTCGTCGGCGCCGATCAGGGCGACCATGCCGCCATCGCTCGATTCCGCAGCCTCCTGCATCAATCGACCACGGGTCGCCACGAGACGGAGTCCGTCACGAAATCCGAAGCCTCCGGCGAGGTGGATGGCGGTGTATTCGCCGAGCGACAGACCCAGGGCCGCGTGCAGGTCGACGCCGCCCCAGCGGTCCAGCAGCCCCTGATAGCTCGCCACGGCCGCGGTGAAGAGCGCCGGTTGGCTGACATCGGTTCGGTTCAGGACGTCGCTGGGACCGTCGAAGCAGATTTGCGAAAGGGTGCCGAGGCCATCCAGGGTGACGACTTCATCGGCGGCGGCGAAGGTCTGGGCCGCCGAAGCGTGGTTTTCCAACCAGGCCTTCCCCATCCCGATGGCCTGCGCGCCCTGTCCAGGTGCGAGAAGGACGACGTTCGGTTTCTGCATCGGTGATCCCTTGTGAATTCCCGGCGCCGGCTGCGCCGTGCGATGCGAGACGTGTTCAGTGACACCAGACCGAGCTGGACCAGGTCATGCCGCCGCCGAAGGCGACCATGAGCGTCGGCTTGCCCGCATCGATCCGGTTTCCTCTGAGGAGCTCGTCGAGGCAGAGTCCCACCGATCCGGCGGCGGTGTTTCCGTACTCGTCGATGTTGATCAGTACCCGCTCCGGAGGAAGGCCGAGCTTTTCGATCGCGCTCTCGATGATTCTGGCGTTCGACTGGTGGCAGATGTAGGTTCCGACGTCCTCGGGCGCGAGTTCGGTGGCTTCGAGTGCGTCCTTGATCGCGGTCTGGAAGCGGGTCACGGCGAACTTGTAGACCTCGCGGCCGTTCATCCGCAGGCACCCCATCTTGACCAAATCCGGGTCGTCGCCTTCGACGAGCTGCGCTTCCTGACGAGGGATGTAGAGCGACGCCCAGCCTTCGCCGTCCGCATGCATCGTCTGGTAGACGCTCCCGCGACTGGGATCTTCGTCCGGCTCCAGGATCGCGGCGCCCGCCGCGTCGCCGAAGAGGATCGAGCAGGTCCGATCTTCGTAGTCCATGACCGTGCTCATCGCGTCGGCGCCGATGACGGCGATGCGATTCGCTCGGCCGGCTCGGATGATCGAATCGGCCATGTTCATGGCGTAGAGAAAACCGCAGCACGCCGCGGTGAGGTCGAAGGCGCCAGCCGGTGTCGCGCCGATTCTTGCCGCCAACCGCGCAGCGGTGGAGGGACACGCCATCTCCGGGGTGGTCGTCCCCAGCATCACCAGATCGATGGTCCCGGGATCGATGTCGCCCATCTCCATCGCCTGCTCGATCGCGGCTTGGGCCATGGTGATCGTCGATTCCTGGTTCGGATCACAGATGTGTCGACGCTTGATCCCCGTGCGTTGTTGAATCCACTCGTCGCTCGTGTTCACCATCTGGGCGAGATCGTCGTTGGTGAGCAGGCGGGGAGGCGCGTACGAGCCGGTCCCTGCGATTCGAACCCCGCGTTCGGGGGCTCGGGGAGGGATCTTCATGGTGCGACCTCTTGAGGCGAGGACTCCGCGAGGTTGGCCAGCGATTCCGAAATCATCGTGTTCACCCCGCTTCGGACGAATTCGCGACCGCGGAGCACCGCATTCGTGATGGTTCTGGCGACCGCGGACCCGTGGGCGATCATGCAGACGCCGTTCACGCCGAGCAGGGGCGCTCCCCCGTACTCGTGATAGTCGTGCTTGGCGTAGAGGCTCTTGACGACCGGTTCGAACCGAAGGGCGAGCTCCGGATCGATGCTGAAGACCTCCGCGGCGATTGCCTTGAAGATCCCCGCGGACAATCCCTCGGCGAGCTTGATCATCACGTTGCCGACGACCCCGTCGGTGACCACCACGTCGGCTTCACCGTCGAACACGCCTCGTCCTTCGACGAAACCGATGAAGTTCGTCTTCTCGGCGGACTTCAACTGGTCTCTCGCCAAACGAAGTTCGGCGGTTCCCTTCGCCTCTTCGCCTCCGACGTTCATGAGGCCGACCCGAGGGTTGTCGATCCCGAGGATCTTCGATGCGTAGATCGAACCCATCACGCCGTACTGCGCGAGGTGGTGAGGCTTGGGTTCGATGTTCGCACCGACGTCGATGAGGACGATGGGGCCGCCGAACGTCGGGACGGTCACCGCGATGCCGGGCCGAGAGACGTTTCTCAGTCTTCGCATGTACATTTGGGCCGCGGTGACGCATGCACCGGTGTTCCCCGCTGAGACCCAGCAGTCGATTCGATCGTCGCCGGCCTTGGGGCCACCGAGCCGTGAAAGCCTCGCGATCGAGCTCTCGGGCTTCCCTCGCACCGCTTCCACCGGCGTCTCGTCCATCTGGATCGACTCGGTGCAGTGGAGGATCTCGATTCGTTCGTCGGTGACGCCGACCTCCGCCATGCCCTCGCGGACGGTGGATTCATCCCCCGCCAGTACCAGGACGTCGTCCTGGTCGAGCGAAGCGAGTGCTGCGAAGCACCCTTTGAGAATTTCGTGCGGGGCGTTGTCACCGCCCGCAACGTCGACACCGATTCGCATGGCAGAACGCTACCCGCGTCAAGGCGTTTGGGAGAGGGAACGTACGACTATCACGAGGATGGCTTCGTCGGCTTCACCTGGAGCCCAGGTCGGACGTAGCCACACTCGCGACATGCGGTATGAGGACGCTTGGCGCTACCGCAGTTGGGGCAGAGCGTGGTGTGCACCCGGTCGATGGCATCGTGGGCTCGGCGGCGTCGGGTACGGCCGGGCGATTGTCGGAATGCTGGGACTGGCATCGGAAGAAAATCCGGTGATGGGTGTACGGCTGGCTCCGGACCGACGGCGGGATCCGGGATTCGAGCCACGTAGCGTAGGGAACCCCGGACTGATTGTCAATGCGACTCGACACGACGCGAGGTCTTGTTGTGAAGCATAAGCCGTTACAAAATAGATATTTATGTGAGACCATGGCTGGTCGAGTGAAGTTTGTTTTGACCGCCGCAGGGTCGAATGTCGGGCGGAACGATCGAGGGGTTCTCAAACGGCCTGATCCATGGTCCAATTTGGACATGGATGTCCGTTGGATGATTGATCGACTGGATCGATTCCCCCCAGCACTGAACGCGCTGCTTCTGGGATGCTCCGAAGAGGACGCTCGGTGGCGTCCGAGCGAGGCGGATTGGTCGATCATTGAAGTGGTCTGTCACCTCGTGGATGAGGATCTGGACGACTTCGGAACCAGGCTTCGGCTCGTGTTGGAATCCCCAGGCACCGATTGGCCAAGGATCGATCCCGAGGCTGCGGCACGGGAACGCGGGTATCGAGAACGGCGGTTGGACGAGGTTCTGCGGGAGCTGGCCGCGGTCCGGCGAGCCAAGCTCGAATGGCTCAGGACTGCCATCGACTCGGATTTCACGCAGGCGGCGATCCATCCTCGCCTCCAGCATCCGGTCCACGGTGCGATGCGGGCTGGCGATCTGCTTGCCTCCTGGTGCGCGCACGATGCGCTGCACTTGCGTCAGGTCGCGAAACGCCTGCACCAGCTCACCGACCACCAGGCGGGCGACTTCAAGGTCGGCTACGCCGGGGACTGGTGATTCGGGAGTACGCTACGCCTTCGCATCCCAGGCCAGCGATCGTCGTTCGGCCCTGGTTCGACTGCATTGAGAGGATCGGCGTGTCGTACGTGCTCTACACCGACGGTGGCTGTGCCCCCAATCCCGGCCCCGGTGGCTGGGCCTTCGTCCTGGATCGCTCGGAGGGGGATCGGGTTGAGTCGCACGGCGGCGAGCCCGATTCGACCAACAACCGCATGGAGTTGACCGCCGTGATCCGCGGTCTCGAGCGTGTGCTTGATGATGCCGCCACGCCCCGCCCTCGCGTCGAGGTGGTCGCGGACAGCCAATACGTCCTGAAAGGGCTGACCGAATGGATGCCGGGTTGGAAGGCCAATGGCTGGACTCGGAAAGTGTCTGGAAAGCGCAAGCCGGTCCTCAACAGGGATTTATGGGAGAGTCTGGACGGCCTGTCTCAGCGGCTCGACCTCGATGTGACTTGGGTTCGGGGCCACACGGGGCATCCTGAGAACGAGCGCTGCGACGCCCTTGTCAAGGCTGGCATCCGCGAGGCCGGTGGCGACCCCGCGTGAATCGGGCCGGTCGTGAAAGGGATCTTGCCGAGTAGGAGGGGTTTGGGTATGCTTTTCGATTCGCTCTGAAACCCACCCCTTGGTCCGTTCGAGACCCTTCATGCCGACCATCAACCAACTCGTTCGCAAGCCCCGTCGACCGCAAGCGGCAAAGTCCAAGGTCCGCGACCTTGACGCGTGCCCGCAGCGTCGAGGCGTCTGCCTCCAGGTCCGTACGGTCACCCCCAAGAAGCCCAACTCGGCGCTCCGAAAGGTCTGCCGTGTACGGCTCTCCAACGGCAAGGAAGTGACGGCCTACATCGGCGGTGAGGGGCACAACCTCCAGGAGCACTCGATCGTGCTCGTTCGCGGGGGTCGTGTACGCGACCTCCCCGGTGTGCGATACCACGTGGTTCGCGGTTCGCTCGACTGCCTCGGCGTCGACGGCCGAAAGCAGGGCCGTTCGAAGTACGGCGTCAAGCGAGCCAAGGGCGGCAAGTGATTCAACCGGTCTTCTCTCGTGGAGACCTTCCAACCCCCGGTGGGGGTTCACCCCTCGTCGAGCGAGGGCCCCGGCGACGGTCGCCGGACGGCATTCGACTCGGCACGACAGCCTCTCGGCAAGTAATCGGGACCAACCGACCCTGGGAATCTCCATGTCCCCGGCCCCGATGAACGAAGGCACTCGACGATCGTCGAGTGCGGACGAGCCTTCAAGGAGTTCGACTCATGGCAGGACGTATCACCTACGCGGAGCAGCAGCTCCAGCCCGATCCCCAGTTCGGCGATCTGGTTCTCTCCCGCTTCATCAACTGCATGATGAAGGGCGGCAACAAGGCGACCGCGACGCGGATCGTCTACTCCTGCTTCGACGAGATCCAGAAGCGGTTGGACGACGGGAAGGCCCCGGAGCTTCCGCCCACGGCCCTGGAAGTCTTCCACCTCGCACTCGATAACGTGCGCCCGTCGGTGGAAGTTCGTTCGAAGCGCGTCGGCGGTACCAACTACCAGGTCCCGATGCAGCTCAACCGACGACGTCAGCAGTCGCTGACCTTCCGCTGGATCATCACCGCCGCTCGGGAAGAACGAGGCAAGCCCATCCACCGTCGTCTGGCGAAGGAGCTCTGGGATGCCGCTCACAACGAAGGCAAGGCGGTCACCACCCGCGAAAACACCCACCGCATGGCCGAGGCCAACCGGGCCTTCGCCCACTTCGGTCGCGGCCGCTGAAGCGATAGACGCAATCCCGCTCGATCCATCCAACCGCCTCTCCTCCGGGAGGGGCGGTTTTCGTGAAGGATTCCGGCCCCGGACGCTTCCGCTCAGTGCCGACCGCCGGACTCGACGCGGAGATGGATTTCGATCGTCTCGAGGTCGCTTCGCCCCTCGCTCCGATGATCTCGGGTCCGGCTCATCACCAGTTTCGGAGCGATCGTCGCTCGATGAAGTCTGCGGCGCCGAAGGGCTCGCCCTTCCGTGCTGAGGGGATGCGGGGCGTCCGGGCCGTCGAGCGGATCGTCCTGGCCGTCGATGAGCACGAAGTGGGGGCGTCGCCCCAGTCGATGTGCGACCTGGATGATGCCCCGATCCGAACCTGGAACCGCATCTCGCCAGCCTTCCGTCATCAGAAGTCGACGTGCCGCATCCAATCCGGACTCCGGGATCGAAAACGAGATTCGAAGGAAGCGATGGCTCGATTCCTCGTCGGAGAGACGCACCTCGGCACAGGTCGCGGCGCCGGTCTGGATGAAGGTGCGGGGGATCCGGGCGTCCAGGAGATCCATCAGGGCGGCGATTCGGTCCTGGACCAGGGCCACGGCGACGCGGCGACGTCGCTCGGTGAGATTTTCGCCCCACACCACCGGCGTGCGGTCGAGATCGCTAGGCTCATCGTGCCCGAGGGACTTCCGCTCGGGGTTCTGAAGCCGGTCATCCTTGTTCGCAGGAGTCTTTTCCATGAATCGCACCGTTCTCGCAGCCCTTCTCGGCGGCATCGTCGCCGGCAGTCTATTCGCCAGCATCCTCCGTCCCGCTTCGGCCTCTCCGGATTCGACGGCCACGGCGGAGGCCGTTCGCGCCGCCCTGGCGACCGCGGCCCCGGCCCATTGCGAGGTTCCGTGCGGGATCTACGACGACCATGCCGAGATCGAACGGATGCTGCTCGATGCCCACACCATGCGGAAGGCGTCGAAGCAGATCGTCGAACTCGCGGGACGAGTCGACGCGACGTCGCTGAACACCATCACCCGTTGGGTGATGGTCAAGGAGGAGCATGGCGAGCGCATCCAGCACACCGTCGCCTGGTACTTCGTGACGCAACGGGTCAAGGCGCCTGCGCCTGGTGCCGGCTCGGAGGCGGTCGAGGCGTACCACCGGAAGCTCGCCGCGTTCCACGCGATCTCGACCGCGGCGATGAATGCGGCGCAGTCGCTCGATCCGTCGGCCGCCGATCGACTCGACGCCGCCATCGCCGTCGCGGCGCCGTGGTATCCAGCGTCTCCATGAGTCGTTTGGAGCGACACCTTCGACAGACGGGGCTTCCGGTCATCGGCCGGGCGGGTCAGGATGCGTTGCGGGACGCGACCGTCCTGATCGTCGGTTGCGGAGCGCTGGGGACGGTGACGGCGGAACTCTTGGCCCGGAGCGGCGTCGGCACGCTGGTGATCGTCGACCGCGACCTGGTCGAGTATTCGAATCTGTCGCGGCAGGTCCTCTTCAGCGAGAAGGATGCCGCTCGATCAACGCCGAAGGCCGAGGCGGCTCGAACTCGACTCGGGCGCATCGATCCGGAGGTCCGGGTCCGGGCCTTCGTCGAGGATATCTCCTCGGAGAACGTCGAGGGTCTCACCGAAGGGGTCGACCTGATCGTGGACGGTCTCGACAATTTCGAGACCCGATACCTCGTGAACGACGTGGCCGTGAAGCACCGAATTCCCTATCTCTACGCCGGCGCGGTCGGGACCCGGGGCATGACGATGCCGGTGTTGGCCCGCGGGGGGGCGGGGGATGGCGCTCTGGTGCGATGGACGCCCGCGGAGGCGACCCCGTGCCTTCGGTGCATCTATCCGGATCCACCGGCCGCGGGAATCGTGGAGACGTGCGACACCGCCGGCGTGCTCGGATCGGTCACGGCCCAGGTCGCGTCGCGACAGGTCACCGAGGCGATCAAGCTGCTCGTGGGCGATCTCCAACATCTGGACCGGTCCCTTTGGTCGATCGACGCATGGACCAATCAGACCTCGCGTCTCCGGGTGCGCATCGAGGACCACGAGGAGTGCGTCTGCTGCGGTTCGCGTCGCTTCGAGTTCCTGGATGCGCCTCCCGATCGCGTCCGCCCGCTCTGTGGCAAGGCCGGGGTGCAGATCCGCGGTGATGGAGCGGACGTCGATCTGGCCCGTATCCTCGAGCGGTTGCAGTCGTCCGGGCGCTTCGAGCGTCGCGACGGCGTGGTCCATGGCGAACTCGAGGCGGTGCGAACCGCGGACGGTCACGCCGTCATGCTCACGATCTTCGAGGATGGTCGCGCCGTCGTCGAGGGGGACTCGGATCCAGCGTGGGCGAGAGGTGTGCTCTCGAGATTCGTGGGGCTCTGACCACAGGTCCCGAACGGAACGTCCGGACGCTTCGCCGATCGTTGCGGTCGCCGATTTTTCGTCGAGCATTCGCTACCATCCATTCCAGGTCCTCGATCATCCTCACTGGAGTCCTCCCATGTCACTGACGTCGCCCCAACTCTTCTCCGAAATCGCCGTGCCCGGTGGCCGCATGAGCCTCGGGTACGCCTTGTCGTTGGCGGAGGGCATCCCCGAAGACCGTTGGGCCGAGATCGCGATCGAGGGTGCGACCCACCCCGCCTTCATCTACGGTCACCTCGCGATCTATCCGAATCGGATCCTCGCCGGCTTCATGGGTCGCGAGGATCTGGTCATGCCGTGCCCGTTCGACGAGTCGAACCTCGAAGCGGGCAACGACTGCACATCCGACGCGTCGTGCTATCCAGCCAAGTCCGTGGTGATGCCGTATTTCAAGTCGGCCTACGAAACGGTCCTCGAGGCCATTCCCGAGCTCTCGGCGGAGCGGATCGAGGCGGAGAATCCGGTCGAGGGGTTCCGGGACAAGCTTCCGCTGGCCGGCGCCGCCATCGCGTTCATGGTGAACAACCACATCATGATGCACATGGGTCAGGTGAGTCACTGGCGACGGGCGATCGGACTGGGGGCTCTGTCTTCCGGTTGATGTCCCGGCTCGCGATGGGTCGAAGGTTCGACCGCGAAGGACATGAACGGTTTCCCGCCGCCGATAGACTGCACCGGGAGGTGTCTCATGTCGAAATCCCACGTCCTCGCCATCGATTCCGGAACGAGCAGCTGCCGTTCGATCGTCTTCGGCGTCGACGGTCGCATGCACGGCATCGGACAATCCGAGTTCACCCAGTCCTTCCCCCGGCCCGGCTGGGTCGAGCACGACCCGGAGGAGATCTGGCGGACGCAGCTCGAGGTGACGCGAAAGGCGATCGCCGACGCGGGGATCGAGGCGAGCGATCTCGCGGCGATCGGGATCACGAATCAGCGAGAGACCATCGTGGTCTGGGATCGTTCGACCGGCGAGCCGATCCATCCTGCGATCGTCTGGCAGGATCGGCGGACGAGCGAAGTCACCGAGAAGCTTCGAGAGGCCGGTCACGAGTCGTTCGTGAGGGAGCGGACCGGTCTTCTCCTGGATCCCTACTTCTCCGGCAGCAAGCTCCAGTGGCTGCTCGACCGCGTTCCAGGCGCCCGGGAACGAGCGGGACTCGGCGAACTGGCCGCCGGCACGATCGACACCTGGATCATCTGGAAGCTCACCGGGGGACGGGTCCATGCGACCGATGCCAGCAACGCCTCCCGGACGCTGCTCTGGAACCTGCACGACGCCGATTGGGATCCGGAGATGCTCCAGCTCTTCGATGTGCCCGGGGAGGTTCTGCCGGAGGTCGTCACCTCGAGCGGCGTGGTCGCCGAGTCGGATCCGGATCTGCTCGGCGCGTCCGTTCCCATCGCCGGGATCGCGGGCGATCAGCAGGCCGCCCTGTTCGGCCAGCTCTGCACCCGCGACGGCATGGTGAAGAACACCTACGGCACCGG
>PKCT01000269.1 GCA_002862325.1 Phycisphaerae bacterium | reverse complement strand
CGGGCACCAACTTGGGAGAGGCCGAAGTGGTAGGCGACGGTCGATCGATCACCGGTGATCTGATTGGGGATCGCGACCTCCCAACCAAGGTCGAATGGGAGCTTGAACTGTCCAATTCGCGCCGTGAAGCCCGAACCCAGTTCGTGCGAGATCCACGCGTCCTGGAGGATCAGCGAGCCGGATACCGAGGATGGGTTCGATACGATCGCGAAATTATCGATACCAGCACCTCCGGACAGAACGTCCTCACGTACATTCTGGTACTGGCCCATCACCCGGAATTTGGTGTCGGGACCGAAGACGTGGCCGGTGAAATCGAGTCGAGCGAATGGAACGTCGAATCCGTACCGGCGAATCACGTCGTCGGTCTGGATGTAATACGCCGCAGCGTTCGACCTCGCCTCCTGTGATTGATTCCACGACTCGTTGATATGCGAGTACATGTACCGCGTCTGGAGCATCCCGCCGATGTTGAGACGGAATCGGCCGTCGGGACTCTGCAGGAAGAACCCGTCGTCCCATCCGGCGGTCATCGACGAGGTCTGAAGGGACGATCTGGTCTCCGCGTCCGCCAGGACGTCGGTCACAATGCCGCGGATCTCGGTCGCGCGGGCCTCGGTGAGCCATTGATCGCCCTCTTCCGCCTCGAGCTCGTTCACTCGGGATTGGAGCGCCTGGTTGTTCTGTTCGAGCTCGGCGAGACGGGCCGCCATCTCGTCGAGGCTGATCGAGGAGTCCTGGGCCGAAGCCACGGAAGTCGTCACGGCGAGACCGATCAGCCCCATTGGGCATCCCCGGGTCACCACGTCCCATCTGGTTCGCATCCTGCGCATGTGCATCCTTGTCGCTCAAAGAGGGGATGGAGGTTTCGGTGGTTATCGACACGAGACCCGCCGCAGCATGAGGAAACCGCCCGGGCCTGGACGATCCTCACGGGGAGGCCACCGACAAGGGGGATCCGGTCGCAGTCTCCGGAATCAGAAGACGAGCTGAACCTGGGCTCGAAGGGCCCACTGCCCGGTCTCACCCTGCTCATCGGCCCGGAATCCCGCCCCATTCGCGATGAAGGCGTCACCCGCCAGCGAGGCGAAGTTGTAGACCCAATCGAGACTGAACTTGACTTCAGGCGCGAAGAACCAAGTTCCGCCGACCGTGAGCCCGTTGAACCGGGCGGTCTCCTGGTCGATGCGGAAGGGGTCGTCCGCATCCATGTACTCGTAGCGGAGATAGAGCTCGAGTGGATCGAGGACGAAAACCCCCGCCTGGGCGGTCACCCCCCAGGGCAGGGTTCGAGGCTCGTTCCGAGGAACCACCTGTGCGAAGACGCCGGAGATGAAGACGCTCGCACCGCTGAAACAGAACGTGGCATCCGCCGTCACCGCGCTGATGCGGGTTCCGTCGGCCGGCCCGAGATTGAAGTTCGCCTGCTGAGTCGCGATCGCCGTCCCCAGCATGACCGCCCGTGGCGAACCGCGTGGGCTGTTGAAGCTGTCGAACTGGGACCATTCGCCGGCGAGCTTCCAATCGACCCGTCCCGTCGCGCTGTAGCTCGTGGCGGTCCGCTGCCAGGGCGTGTTCACCGAGTTGAAACGAGCATCGCCGAAGCTGCGCGGGCCGATGCCGTCGCCGAACCACCCGGCGACTCGAACGTCGTCGGTCAGGACGGTCGCCTGGATGCCCTGAGCCCACGCCTGACGAAAGAAATCGCAGACCACGGACCGCTCGATGGCCAGCTGCCGACGAGACGAGACGATGTCCTCGCGCAGGAACGCCGGCTTGAACTGTCCCACCATGACGCTCACACCGTCACCGAGGCTCTTCCGGATCCAGGCATCCTCCAGGGCGAAGTCGCCGCTGTTCCGGAGGAACGACCCTCGTATCTGATAGGCCCAGGATGAATCGAACACGCCGCCGGAGAAGACCAGTCGAGTCCGCCGATTCTCGAAACCCCGCTGGACGGACGAGGGATTCCCCTGCAGATCACGACGCCCGGATCGGTGGTTCAGGACGTACCGGATCTTGATCTGCGCGCTGACCGAAAGCGAGAAGTTCGAATCCGGACTCCGCCAACCGAAGGTCCCGGTCCAACCCGCGTCTGGAAACGCGTCGCCCGACGTCTGATCCTCGACGGTCGGGATCAGTCTGCTCGACATGTCATTGATCGCCTCGGCCACGATCATCCGACGCATCGAATCGATCCGAGCAGCCTCGCGGTCCACCCGATATTGGACAAGGTCGGCTCGGAGCATCTCCAATTCCCGATCGACTTCGGTCGACCCCGCAGAAGCGTTCGCTCCGGCGACGACGCCCGAGGCGACGAGTCCAAAGAGACATGCAGTTGTCGAAACTCCCAGAAGATCCATCCGAACTCCGGTCGGGGCCGTGGTCGAGGATGCATCGTATCCGACGAGAGAGGGACTCCACCATCACGATTGCATCGAGGACTTCTCCCTGCTCCACCGACGATCGCGTGGTGACTGCATTGCCGGAAAGCTGTGGGAACGTACAAGATCACCGGCCGGACCCGTGAGGGTCCGGCCGGCCGAGCCCTGTGACGCCCGAGCCCCGAAGGACCCGGACGCGTCGTCGGGTGGATGATCCTCTAGAAGAGCAGCTGCATCTGGGCTCGCAACGCCCACTGACCCGTCTGACCCGCCGCATCGACGCGATACCCCGCACCGTTGGAGACGAACGCCCCCGTCGACAGCGAATCGAAGTTGATCGACCAGTCCATCGTGAACTTCACCGCCGGGTTGAAGAACCAGTTCGCACCCACCGTGAAGCCGTCGAAGCGACCCGCGTCCGGCTGCGCCAGCAGCTGCTGGGCCGTGAGGAAGCTCTCCGGCTGCGCCGCCAGGTCGTAGTTCATGACCTCCCAGCGACCGAACACCTCCACGTCGTCGCTCACGAAGTAGCCACCCTGCACCGTGACGCCCCACGGCTGGTTGCTGCCACCCTTGCCCGCACCCGACTGCACGTTCGTCCAGACGAACGACGCGAACAGGCTCGCGCCGTTGAAGTCGAGCGTGATGTCGCCGGTCACCCCGCCCGAGAGCGTGCCGTCGCGGGGACCAAGCTGCTGGTTCGCCCGCTGGATGGTGCCGGCGATCCCGATCATCGCGCCGAACTCGGATCCCCGAGGACTGCTGAAGTCCTTGAACTGCGACCAGTCGCCCGCCAGACGCCACTCGCCGCGCGAGGCGAAGGAGTAGTTGGTCGGCGTGTCCTGCCACGCGGTGTCCTGACCGTTGGTCCGAGCTCGCCCGAGATTCCGGGCCCCGATGCCGTCGCCGTACCACGCCGCGACCCTGAAGTCGTCCGAGGTCCAGGAGAGCTCGATGCCCTGCGAGTAGCCCTGGCTGAAATATCCGTTCACGAGCGAACGCTCGACCGCGAGCTGCTTGGAGGAGGAGACGAGCGTCTCGCGCATCCAGGGCGGCTTGAACTGGCCGACCTTGACCTTCCAACCGTCACCCAGCGACTTCGCGACCCAGGCCGCCGACAGGCGGACATCACCCGAGTTGAACCGCTCGAATTCACCCTTCACCCGGTAGGTCCAACTGGGATCGATGATGTGGCCTGAGAACTGAAGCTCGGTCCGACGATTCTCGAAGCCCCACGCGTAGGTCTGGTCGTTGAAGGGTACGAAGGGATCGTTGATGGTCGGATCACCGCCCTTCTTCGCTCGGTTGAGGACGAAACGAACCTGAAGCTGACCGCCGATCTTCAGCAGGAAGTTTCCATCCGGTGACCGAAGCTGGAATCCCTTCTTCCAACCGGCGATCGCGGCATCGTCCTGGAGCGACGTCCGCTCGGACGCATCCGCCAGAACGTCCTGCACGATGCCGGTGATCTCCGCCCGACGCGTCTCGTCGAGCCAGGTGTCGGAAGTCTGCGCAAAGGACCGGATCTCGGCCCGGATCGCGTCGATCTCCGCCTGAAGATCGACCTCCTGCGGGCCGGCGAACGAGGAAGAGTGGAACAGACACAGCACGGCGGTGATCGGATGGATTGGATTGATCATCATGTTGCTCTCTTGATCGTGGTCGTGTGTACGGAACGAGAGGACAGACGGGAAAGTATCCACGCATTGCGAGCATTTAATCTACGTTGTGTTAAGTCACGTATGGAAATGAACAGTCTTCAAGATCGACGGGCAGCCCCCAGGTCCCCCTGCTCCTCGGATCCGTTCACGCCACAACCGCCCGTCGTCGCCGACTCGGTTCAAGGCCCGCGTGGTCGGCCGTCGCATCAACGCAAAAGAAAACCGGCCGGACCTGTGAAGGTCCGGCCGGCCGAGCCCTTGAGGTCCGGACCCCGAAGGGTCCGGACGCTTCGTCGGGTGGATGAGCCTCAGAAGAGAAGCTGAAGCTGAGCGCGGAGGGCCCACTGACCGTCCGCACGCTGGCCTCCAGGCTTGGTGACGTCGGGACGGAAGCCCGAGTTCGTCAAGTTGGGCGTGAGGCTGCTCAGTGAATCGAAGTTGTAGCCCCACTCAACCGTCGCCTTCACGTTCGGAGCGAAGAAGTAGTTCGCACCGATCGTGAGACCGTTGTACTTGGTGTTACCAAGGATGTCGCTGAGCTTGTAGCCGACACCCGCGACCGTGACATCCTGATCGAGGCCGTAGTTGATGTAGTCGTAGCGGCCGTAGATCTCGATCTCTTCGGTGACAAAGTAGCCACCCTGGACCATAAAGCCGTACTGCGTGGAGGATCCGAGACCGACGGGAGTGCCACCGGCGTTCTGGTTACCCCAGTCGATGTCCTGGTAGACGAAAGCGGCGTAGAGGTTCGCGCCACCGAAGTCCCAGGTGAAGTCGGCCGTGACACCGAAGATCTCGGCGTCATCGGTGAAGCTGAAATCGTTCGTGGTACCAGAACCAACCTGGCCGCGGACGGCCACGCCGACCATCATGCCGCCTTCTTCTCCTCGGAAGGAGGTGAAGTCGTCGAAGGTCGACCAGTCACCGGAGATCTTGTACTCACCGCGGGCGGCGAAGGACCACTTGGTGGTGTTCTGAGTCCACGCGGTGTTGGCGGTGTTATAGCCAGCACCCGCGATGTTGACGTTTCCGATGACCGGCAACTGGAATGTGCCGGCGTCAAAGGAGGGACCAAAGCCGTCGCCGTACCAAGCGTCCACTCGGAACGCGTCGGCTTCGTAGCCGACCTGGATACCCTGGCTGAAGCCCTGGGTGAAGGACGAGTTGAAGACCGAGCGGTCCACACCGAGCTGGTACGGATCGTCGACAAGCTCTTCCCGGAGCCACGGGGCGCGGAACTGACCGACGCGGACGCTGAGTCCGTCGCCGAGGTCCTTCTCGATGTAGGCGAAGGACAGGCCCATGTTGCCGGAGTTGCCAGCCTCGTCGTTGGCGAAGTTGCCTCGAACCTTGAACTTCCAGCTGGGGTCAACCACGTTGCCCGAGAAGTCGAGGTAGGTATCGGCATTCTCGAAGCCCCACTTGGTATTCACGTTCCTCTGCGGAATGGTGCGCCCGTTCGGGAGGGTGAAAGCCGCTGCGGGACCGTTGGCGCTGTTGAGCGTCCAGCGGACCTGCATGAAGCCTTGGACGTTCAACTTGAAGTTGCCGTCGGGGCTGGCGAGGAAGAAGCCGTTGTTGTACCCGGCCATGGCGCCGCTGTTCTGCAGGCTGGTTCGGGTGTCGGCGTCGGCGAGAACGTCCTGGACGATCCCACGGATTTCACTGGCTCGCTGTTCGGTAAGCCAGTCCTGGCCGTCCTGCTGCTTGAGCTCTGCGAGCTCCTGCTTGAGTTCGGCGATTTGTGCAAGCGCGTCGTTGTCGGACTCAGCGCCGCCGAAAGCCGTACCGGCGATGGCCAGCGCGGTCGTACCGGCGACGAGCCCATACCTGGTGGTCAGACTCATTCGGTGACTCTCCAAGAAGTGCCCGGGCGTTACGCCGCGTTCTCGTAACCCACGAGGGTGCGACTGCCCGTCGTTCATCCACCCGTCCGTCGAAGTGCTCGGGCCACACGTTGGACCGAACCGGACGTGGTTACCCCTATCGGCCATCCAGGCCAATTGGGATGAGGAGGGAACTATACCGAGTGGCTCGCCGTTCGCCACCCAGTCGGCGTTTCATCCACCGAATGGATCCCGAACAAGCTTTGTGGCGAAGAGTCAGATGGATCTAAATTCAATTCAGCACGCGACTTGTGACAACCGATCCTGCCCGGTCTTATTCGGGCAAAATCCCTGATTTCGCTCAAGCAAGCTCCGTTTGGTCGCAGGACCGGTCGGAAAAAGTTTTCAATCGAGCGCGGCGAGCGCGTCGGAAACCCGGTGAACAGGCACGCACTCGACACCAAGGGTCATTCCCTGGGCAGCTTGAACGCCGGGAATCAAGGCCCTTTTCGCGCCTCTTCTACCCATTTCCCGCAGTCGCTGTTCCAGATGGCGGACCGATCTCACCTCACCCGCCAGTCCCACTTCCCCCAGAACCACCGTGCCACGGTCGAGCCGACGTCCCAGGTGAGCACCAGCGATCGCCATGAGAATGGCAAGATCGACCGCAGGCTCGACCACCCTCGCACCACCCGCCACCGACGCGAAGATGTCCTGATCCGCGAGACGCTGCTCTCCGTGCTTCTCCAGAACGGCGATCAGCATCGCGAGCCGGTTCGCGTCCAAACCGCTGGCCCGACGCTTCGCCGAGCCGAGAAATCCTGTCGCCGTCAAGGCCTGCACCTCGATCGGCAGGCATCGAGTCCCGGCCATCGTCGCGGAGAGTGCGAGTCCGGGGGTTCCGCCACCAGCGGCATCGACCGCCTCGGCCGCCTGATCCGCCTCCTGCAGCCCGTGCTCGGTCATCTCGAACAACCCGATCTCCTGGGTCGAACCGAATCGATTCTTCGCAGCCCGCAGAACCCGGTGGCCACGATCGCGGTCCCCCTCGAACGCGAGGACCACGTCGACGACGTGCTCGAGCAGCTTCGGACCCGCGAGCTGCCCCTCCTTCGTGACATGCCCCACGACGACGAGGCCAGCCTGGGTGACCTTGGCCGCCTGCACGAGATCATGGCAACAGCGACGCAGCTGGGTCGTGCTCCCGGCGGGCGCATCGAGATCGGTGCGATGAACCATCTGGATCGAATCGAGCACGATGAAGGTGGGCTCGACGCGTCGAATCTGCTCCAGGATCCGGACCAGAGACGTCTCGGTGCACAGAAAAAGCTGGTCCAGGCCTTCGGAATCCTCGCCCAGCAGCCGGTCCGCCCGAAGCTTGATCTGCTGCGGACTCTCTTCACTGCTGGCGTAGAGCACGCGACCGCCGGTCCGAACCATGCCGACCGCCGTCTGAAGCAGCAGCGTGCTCTTTCCAATCCCCGGCTCGCCGCCCAGAAGCACGGCGGCACCCGGCACGATCCCGCCACCGAGCACCCGATCGAACTCCGCCACCCCGGTCGAACGACGAGGAACCTCGAGCCCAACCACGTCGGGAAGCGGAGTCGCCTGGGACAGCGTCAGCTCGGCGACGCTCGAACCATCCTCGCCCATCCCTTCACCTCGGAGTGCGACCCCTGCGACCGTACCCACGGTGGCCGTGGCCTCGGGCTCCCGAAAGGCTTCGAGGGTGTCCCAGCCTCCACAGTCGGGGCATCGCCCCATCCACTTTGGGTGGACACCGCCGCAATCGCGGCAGAGATAGGTGGTTCGCGTCTTCGCCATGGTCACCGAGTCTACGGCCCGACGTCGCCTTCCTGACCAACGACGTCGCAACCGACCGGGATTCAACCAAGGTCGGGAATCAAGGCGGCCTGTACGGTGTTGAAGGGCTCGGTCAGCGGTTCAGGCGTCGCATGCGCCAGACCCAGGCGCCGTAGGCCAGGGTCGCCCGACGACGCTCGCGAGCGGTTGGCCAGGTTGACGGATCGGTCCCCAAGGCCGTTTCCCGACGCCACTGCCAATATCGCCCGTTCAAGCGACCACGGGTCGACCACACGACCATCGCCAGACCGAGCATGCCGGTCACGAGATGCTTCATCCTGAGGCCCGATCGGCTCGGTCGTCTCGCCCCGAGGTCATCCGACCGTCGACTCCGCCACGCTGGTGGCATCGAAGTCCTCGTCGGCCGGGCTGAATCGACTGCCGATCAGCTTCACGCGGTGGTTCGGATCCGACTGTCGCGGCATGATCGGGAGGGCCAGAAAGATCACGGCGATCATGCCCAGGGACCCGGCCCACATCCAGTCCTGCCAGCCGAGGAAGAGGAAGACCGAGGTGACGAGCATCACGAAGAGCGAGGCCGGGATCATGCCTTCCCACGCCAGTCGCATGAGCTGATCGAACCGGAATCGTGGAAGCGTCCAGCGGATCGCCATCGCGAAGGCGATGAGCAGGAACATCTTGAAGGCGAACACCACGAACTGGATCAACCCCATCCACCACTCGCCGGAGGCGGGAAGATCCCAGCCACCGAAGGGGTTCACCGACCAACCACCGAGAAACAGCATGGTGAAGAAGGCGGCACCGGTGATCATGTGGAAGTACTCGGCGAGGAAGAAGAGGGCGAATCGCATCGAGGAGTACTCGGTGTGGTAGCCGCCCACCAGCTCGCTTTCGCACTCGGCAAGGTCGAACGGGGCCCGATTGCTCTCGGCGAGCATGCAGGCGTAGAAGATGACCGCGGCCACCGGGAGCTGAACGATGTTCCAGGCTCCGGCGAGCTGGCCTCCGATGATCGCGTCGGGACGGAGCGACCCGGCTACGAGAATGACCGCGAGCAGCGCAAGACCCATCGGAATCTCGTACGAGATCATCTGGGCCCCGCCTCGGAGACCACCGAGGAACGACCACTTGTTGTTGCTCGACCATCCACCGAGCGTCACCCCGAAGACGCCGAGCGACGCCACGGCGACGAGATAGACGACCCCGATGTTCAAATCGGCTCCGAGGACCGAGACCATGTAGGTGGTGTTCTTCTCCGAGATGCCCATCCACTGGATCAGCCCCGTGATGTCGATCGCGCCGGTGAACGGCACGATCACGAAACCGATCATCGCCGGGAGCATGATCAGTCCGGGTGCGAGCGTGAAGAGCGTCTTGTCGACGCCGGCAGGCGTGTAGTCCTCCTTGAGCAGGAACTTGAGACCATCGGCCAGCGGCTGGAAGAGTCCCTTGGGCCCCACCCGGTTGGGACCGACCCGATCCTGCATCCACGCACTGAGCTTCCGTTCCAGCATGATCGAATACGCGCAGGCGCCGAGGAAGACGTGCAGGAGCACGACGATCGTGATGATCGAGAAGACGATCTGGACCTGCCCGGGGGTGGCGGTGAACGACGTGGTGAGAGGCATGGACGAAGGGCCGTCGAGAAGGGTTGATGCGGAACGACGGCATCGACCGCCGCCTGAGACCGCCAGTCTAGCGTCGGCATGCGTCGTGAGCGGCCCCCGAAACCCCTTCTCTCCACGAGATTCCGCTCAGTCGGACTCGGTCGTCGAGGCTGCGACCGTCGTCGCTCGCGGCCGGGCGAGTTCCGGGAAGTAGTCCTGGGTCGCGGAAACCGTCCAATCTCCCGCCCGCAGGGCCGCGATCGCCTTCACCGCAGCCCGAGCGCCGGGAATGGTGGTGATCATGTTCACCCCCGCCTTGACCGCCGTCGCCCGGATCCGCCCTTCGTCGGTATCCGCACCCTTTCGAGTCGCGGTATTGAAGATGAGCGAGAGCTCGCCGTTGGCGATCAGGTCCAGGATGTTGGGTCGCACGCCCTCGGAGATCTTGTTCAGGAACTCGGTCTCGACGCCGTATTCCAGCAGGTGGTCATAGGTCCCACCAGTCGAATAGATCCGGAACCCCATCGATCGAAGGTCCCGCGCGATCTCGACCGCCGCTGGCTTGTCCTGGTCGCGCACCGAGAGGAACACCGTGCCCTCGACCGGCAGCACGATCCCACCGGCCATGCAAGCCTTCGCAAACGCCAATGGAAGTGAGCGATCGGCGCCCATGACCTCTCCGGTCGACCGCATCTCGGGGCCCAACACCACGTCGACGCCCGGGAACTTGCTGAAGGGGAAGACCGACTCCTTGACCGCGAAGAATCCGGCGTCGGCCACCTCGACCGCGTCGAGCGACTCGAGGGAGGCCCCCATCATGACCTTCGCCGCGATCCTCGGCCACGGAATGCCCTTGGCCTTCGAGACGAACGGCGCCGTCCGGCTCGCCCGGGGATTCACCTCGAGGATGTAGATCTCGTCGTCCTTGACCGCGAGCTGAAGATTCATCAATCCACGGACCCGCAGTCGCTCGGCGAGACGTCGTGCCTGATCCCGAATTCGATCGACGATCCGGGGCGAAAGCGAATAGGGGGGAATCGTGCAGCTCGAGTCGCCGGAGTGCACGCCCGCCTCCTCGATGTGCTCCATGACCCCGCAGACCAGTGCGCGCGGCGGGTCATCCGAAAGCGGGAGGGAGCCGGGTCGCGAATCCTCGTGCGGCTCGAAGTCCGCCACCACGTCGACGTCGACCTCGACCGCGTCGCCGAGGAATCGATCGATGAGGACCGGGGCGTTCTGAAGGTCGCTCGCACCGACCGCGGCGACCATGTACCGGTTGAGCGAAGTCTCGTCGTAGCACGTCTCCATGCCCCGACCACCGAGGACGTAGCTCGGACGAACCAGGACCGGGTACCCGATTTCGGAAGCGATCGCGACCGCCGCCTCGCGAGAGTGGGCGATGCCGTTCTCGGGCTGGATGAGGCCCAGCTCGTCGAGGACCGCCTTGAATCGATCGCGATCCTCCGCCAGATCGATGGAATCGAGCCCGGTACCGATCAGCGGCACGCCGGCGGCGACGAGACCGTGCGCGAGATTGAGCGGGGTCTGCCCGCCGTACTGGACCACGCATCCCACGACGCCGCCCGAACGGTCCGGGATCTCGATCCCGCCACCGTTCAGTCGCTCGACGATGTTGAGGACGTCCTCGAGGGTGAGCGGCTCGAAGAAGAGCTGGTCGCTGGTGTCGTAGTCCGTCGACACGGTCTCCGGATTCGAGTTGATCATGACCGACTCGAATCCCATCTCCTCCGCCGCGAAACTCGCCTGGCAGCAGCAGTAGTCGAACTCGATCCCCTGCCCGACCCGATTCGGGCCGCCACCGAGGATGATGATCTTCGGTCGATCCGAGACCCGGATCTCGTCGTCGATCCTGGGCGTCGGGTCGCCCACCACGCGACTTCCGGACTCGTAGGTCGAATAGAAGTACGGGGTGACCGCCTCGAATTCCGCGGCACAGGTGTCGACCAGCTTGTAGACCGGCTCGATGCCGAGCGACTTCCGCCGACGACGTACCTCGAGGATCGACCTGGTCGAGATCTCGCCGAGCCAGAGATTGGCCAGCTGCGGATCGGAGTAGCCCTCCCGCTTGGCCGCGAACATCAGATCCGCATCGACTGCGTCGAGGCTCTCGCACGCCGTCAGCCGATCCTCGAATTCGACCAGCTGCGCGATCTGATCGAGATACCAGGGATCGATCCCGGTGAGACTTCGGATGCGCTCGAGCGACCAGCCGGCCTTGAATGCGTAGCGGACGTAGTAGAGGCGTCCCTGGCTCGGAACCGAGAGCTTGCGAACGAGGAGCTCCTCCGCGAGGGGCCACTCCGCGTCGCTTCCGTCGGCGACGGCACTCGCATCCCCCCGCGTGGCGGCCAGCCACTTGTCGTTCGCATCGAGGCCCAGACCGAACCGCTTCACCTCCATCGAGCGGATCGCCTTCTGCAACGCCTCCTTGAAGGTGCGGCCGATCGACATGCCTTCGCCCACCGACTTCATCTGCGTGGTGAGCGTCTCGTCCGCCTCGGGGAACTTCTCGAACGTCCACCGCGGCATCTTCACCACCACGTAGTCGATCGATGGTTCGAAGCACGCCGAGGTGCTTCCCGTGATGTCGTTCCGCAGCTCGTCGAGGCTGTATCCGACCGCAAGCTTGGCGGCGATCCTCGCGATCGGGAAGCCCGTCGCCTTGGACGCGAGGGCGGAGCTCCGTGAGACGCGGGGGTTCATCTCCACCACCACCACGTCCCCGTTCTCGGGATTCACCGCGAACTGGACGTTCGATCCGCCGGTGTCGACGCCGACCGCACGCATGATCGCGAACGCACCGTCGCGCAGGTGCTGGTACTCCTTGTCGGAGAGCGTCATGATCGGCGCGACGGTGATCGAGTCCCCGGTGTGGACACCCATCGCATCGATGTTCTCGATGCCGCAGACCACGATGCAGTTGTCGTTGTGATCCCGAACGACCTCGAGCTCGTACTCCTTCCAGCCGAGGAGCGACTTGTCGATCTGGACCTGGTCGATCATCGACGCCTTGATGCCGCTGCGCACGATCTCCTCGTACTCCTCGCGGTTCCAGGCCACACCCCCACCGGTTCCGCCGAGGGTGAAGGCCGGCCGGATGATCGCAGGCAATCCGATCTCGTCGAGGAGCTCCATGGCCTCGTCGAGCTCGGTCACCGTCCGACTCACCGGATTCCTCAGCCCGACCGAATCGACGACCTTGCGGAACGCCTCGCGATCCTCGGCTCGTCTGATCACTTCCCGATCGGCGCCGATCATCTCGATGTCGTGGGCCTGGAGGATCCCCTGGTCCCAGAGCTCGCAGGCGCAGTTGAGGCCGGTCTGGCCACCGAGCGTCGGCAGGATGGCGTCGATCGGCGTTCCCAGCGCGGCTTCCTTCTCGATCACCCGACGCACCGCCTCCGGCGTGATCGGCTCGATGTAGGTCCGATCGCTGAACGCGGGATCGGTCATGATCGTGGCCGGGTTCGAGTTCACCAGGACGATCCGGTACCCCTCCTCACGAAGGGCCTTGCACGCCTGCGTCCCCGAATAGTCGAATTCGCAGCCCTGACCAATCACGATCGGTCCCGAACCGAGCAGGAGGATCGTCGAGATATCGTCTCTTCGTGGCATCTTGGTGTGGTCGTCCTCGAGCCGGCGGACGCGGTGCCGCGGCGATCGCGGCCACATCGCGCAAATTTTCGACAGTGTAACCCAACCCCTCCCGCCTCCGCACAGCCGACATGGCGTCCACGCGGTTGACGCCGGCCCCCCCGCCGAGGACGCTGGAGCCCGATGGCACCTTCCCTCTGGATACCGATCGCCGCAGGCATCGTCGCGTGGTGCCTCTTCTGGGTCTGGCTGGTCCCACTTCTCCGGACGCGGATCGAGGCCAGGCTCGCCGACCGGATCGGGACCGCCCCCTTCGCCGGGGCGCTGGATCTCCTGAGCGTGCTCTACTGTCGCCTCCTGCACCGCGTCCGATTCGTCGGTCTCGATGACCTCCCGGCCCCCTTTCGTCGCGGGGATACCGGTGGCGGCCTCGTCGTGGCGAACCACACCGCCGGCATCGACCCCCTCCTCGTCCAGACCGGGATCCGTCGATTCATTCGATGGATGATGTGGGCGGACATGATGACCCCGAGCCTCGACGCCGTCTGGAAGGCGGGTCGGATCCTCCCGGTCAGCTACGGCAACGAGGATTCCACCACCGTGAGGCTGGCGATCAGGCATGTTCGAGAGGGCGGGCTCGTCGGGGTCTTCGCCGAAGGAGGCATTGCGAAGCCCCCCGGCAGCATCCATCCGTTCCAGGCCGGCGTGGGACTGCTGGCCCGCATGACCAAGGCCCCGATCCTGCTCGTCCACATACACGGCACGCCGAACGCTCCGAGTGCGTTCGCTTCGGTCTTTCGGCCTTCGCACGCCGTGGTTGAAGTGGTCGGTGTCTTCGATCTCTCCCGTGAGAGGGACCCCCATCGAGCGGTCGAGATTCTCCGAACCGCAATGATCGAACACAGCGGGTGGCCGTCCAGCGAGGTGGATCTTGTGGAGAAGTGGCGGGCGGAAGTGGCCGGCCAGAACGGTTCGGAGTCCGAGGATTCCCGATCCGGACCGGACGCGGGAGCGGTACAGTCCGGGCATGCTTGAACGTATCCGAGGCGAATTGCGGTCGGTCGGTGACCAGAGCGCCGTCGTCGCCGTCGACGCATTTGACTACGAGATCATGATTCCGAGCGGGGATGCCGCTCGACTCCGGCTCTCCGTCGGCGACCGGGTGGAACTCGTCCTGCTCCACTATCTCGAGGGGCAGGCCAACGGTGCGGTCTTCCGACCCCGACTCGTCGGATTCACGACCGATCGCGACCGCAGATTCTTCGAACTGCTCACTTCGGTGAAGGGAATCGGCTATCGCAAGGCCCTCCGAGCGCTCGCGATGCCGATCGCGACGATCGCCCGTGCGGTCGCCGAGAAGGACGTCGACACCCTTCGCGCGCTTCCGGAGATCGGCAAGCGAACCGCCGAGACCATCGTGCTCGATCTCTCCGAGAAGGTCGACGACCTTCTGGAACCCGGAACGTCGAGCGAAGGGACGGACGCATCCGGAAGCGACGAGGCGGCGGACGCGGGACGCGACGCGATCAACGTCCTGACCCAGCTCGGCGAGTCGCGCGTGGTCGCCGCCGACCTGGTAGATCGGGCCCGCCGCGCCGACCCCACGCTGGAGAGTTCGGAGGATCTGGTCACCGCCGCCCTTCGCCTCAAGGATCTCGTCTCCTGAATCACCCGAGGAACCTGGACCCGTGCGACACGCAATGATCATGGCCGGCGGCTCCGGCACCCGGCTCTGGCCGGTCAGCCGACTCGACCGTCCGAAGCAACTCGTGCCCCTCGTCGACGGAAGGAGTCTGCTGGCCATCTCGAGCGATCGGCTGGAAAACGTGGTCGACGCCGACCGCCGCTGGATCTGCACCGGCGAACGGTTCCGGGATCAGGTACGAGCCGCGGTCCCGAACATCGACGACCAGCGCATCCTTGGGGAACCATGCGGCCGGGACACCCTGAATGCGGTCGGCCTCACCGCCGCCGTCCTCGCCGCGACCGATCCGGAGGCGATCTTCGCGGTCCTCACCGCCGATCACCTGATCGAACCACTGGACGTCTTCGCCGATCGTCTCGATCGCGGATTCCAGCTGGTCGAGGACGACCCCGGTCGATTCGTCACCTTCTCGATCACGCCCACCCATCCGGCGACCGGCTTCGGCTACGTCGAGCAGGGTGATCCGATCGAGGGCCACCCCGAATGCCACGTCGCGAAGCGGTTCGTGGAGAAACCCGACCGTGAGACCGCGGAGGCCTACCTCGCATCGGGCACCTTCGGTTGGAACAGCGGCATGTTCATCTACCACGCCGCGACGGTGCTCGACACCATCGGGCGATACGAGCCGGAGACCCGCGAGGGCCTCGACCGGATCGCCGCGGCGTGGAACACGCCGGATCGCAGCACCGTGCTCGAAGCGGTGTACCCGGAGCTCAGGAAGATCAGCGTCGATTACGGACTCATGGAGCCGGCGTCTCGGGACGAGCAGGTCTCGATCTGCGTGGTCCCGATGCCGCTCTCCTGGATCGACGTCGGAAGCTGGCCGAGTCTCGGCGACACCCTCGATCCGGACGACGCGGGCATCCGCGTCGCGACCGGCACCGCCCACACCGACCTGGGTTCCCGCGATCTCGTCGTCTTCAGCGACGACCCCGACCATCGCATCTGCACCATCGGATGCGAGGACCTTGTCATCGTCCGAACCGGGGACGCGACGCTCATCTGCCGAACGGATCAGGCGCAGCGCGTGAAGGACATGGCGGGCGAAGTCCCCGAGCGGTTGAGGTGAGCGACGATGCGCGTACTCGCGATCGATCTCGGCGACGTCCGCACCGGCCTCGCATCCGGTGAGACCGTGCTCGGGCTGGCGCAGCCGCTGCAGGTGATCGAGGAGCGCGATCCCGGCCGGCGGCTCGATCGAATCGTGGAGGTCGTCGAACGCCACGGGGCGGATGTGCTGGTGGTGGGCCTTCCCATCAACATGGACGACACCGAAGGACCGCGGGCCGTCGCCGCCCGCGACTTCGGTCGAACGATCGCCGAGCGAACCGGCCTCCCGGTGGAGTTCCAGGATGAGCGGTTGTCGAGCTTCGAGGCCGACGAGTCGCTGAAGGGCTCGGGGCTCACCCGCAGGGGCAAGAAGCGGATCCAGGACGCCATCGCCGCCGCCACGATCCTCGAAGACTGGATCGCCCGACGCGACGCGTGATCACCCCCCGCACGAGGCGCGGTCGAGATACCAGACCAGTTCGCCGTTGACCGGCCGGATCCCCTTGCACGGGAAGGTCTCGAATCCCTCGGTCCCGGTCGAGACCCGCCGAATGGTCTCCGCCTTGCCCTCGCCCAGGACGTAGAAGGCGATCGAGCGGGCGTTGTTCAGAAGCGGGTAGGTCATGGTGACCCGAGGTGGCGGAACCACGCTCGGACCATCGTTGTCCACGACCCAGCGGGTCTCCTCGTTCAGCGCCGCCGTGTGGGGGAAGAGGCTCGCGGTGTGTCCGTCCGGCCCCATGCCGAGGATCACGAAGTCGAGCCGCCCCTCCTCGCCGGGCTTGTCCAGCGCCAGCGTCTCGCGGAGCGTCCGTTCGTATCGATCGGCCGCGTCCTCGTCCTCGACGGGAATCGGATGGACGTGCGAGAGCGGAATGTCCGCGTGCTCGACCACCAGCGCGTGGATGTGCTTGAAGTTGTTGGTGTCGCTGTCCGCGGGCGCACGCCGTTCGTCGACGATCCAGAGATGCGTATGCGACCAGGGCATCTCGCGGAACAGCGGATCGATCATCAGACGACGATAGAACGGCATCGGCGTGTTTCCACCGGAGACGGCGAGGTGGAAGACGCCGCGGGCGCCGACCGCCTGCTTCGCCGCGGTCAGGAGATCCCGACCCAGCCGCTCCTGCGCATCCTCCTCGTCCGAAGCGACGCTCACGCCGCCCGGCATCGCCGGAACTTCGAAACCAGTGGGTTCGATCTTGTAGGTGTCGTCCGTATCGCTCATGGCTCGCTCCTCTCTCGGACTCTCAGCCGAGATTGCTTCGTAGATCCTCGTACCAAAGACGCCCCTCTCGGGCGAGAAGGTCTCGCGAGGACTGGGGTCCCCACGATCCGGGCTCGTAATTATCGCGGATGTTCGATCTGGCCTCGCGACTCGAGTCGTCGAGGAACGGCATCACCGCATCCCAGGCACTCTCCACCTCGATCCTGCTCTTGAAGAGCGTCTGATCGCCTCGCATGGCATCGATGATCAGCGGACCGTACGCCTCCACCACCGGCTCCGAGGGATCCCGATCGAGCATGGCGGCCATCTCGATCGGATCCACCCGAATCCCCATCCCCGGCCGCTTCGATTCGAACCGCAGCCTGAACTGTTCATGGGGCGCGATCTCGAAGACCAGCCGATTCGGTTCGAGTCGCCTCGCATCGGCCGTGATGGGAAGCTTTCGGAAGAGATTCGCCGCCGGCGGCTTGAACTGGATCACGACCTCGGTCCGCTTCTCCTGGAGCCGCTTGCCGCTGCGGAGATAGAACGGCGTGTTCGCCCATCGCCAGTTCTCGAACTGGAGCCACAGAGCCGCGAAGGTCTCGGTGGTCGAATCCGCCGCGACCCCTTCGCTCGACGCGAAGCCGGCGTCGTCCTTCCCGTCCGGGCCGTACTGACCGAGGGCGCAGAAGTCGGCCACCCGATCACGCGGCGTCGGCACGATGGCGTCGGTGACCTTCACCTTCTCGTTGCGAACGTGGTCCGGCGTGTAGTCGGTGGGCGGTTCCATCGCCACGAAGGTCAGGACCTGGAAGAGGTGCGACTGGATCATGTCCCGGATCGCACCGGTCTGGTCGTAGAAGGCGGTGCGTTGCCCGACGCCGACGGTCTCCAGCGCGCTGATCTGGACGTGATCGATGTACTGCTGGTTCCAGACCGGCTCCCAGAGGATGTTGGCGAAGCGGAAGACCAGCAGGCTCTGGACGACCTCCTTGGCGAGATAGTGGTCGATCCGATAGATCGACTCCTCCTCGAA
>PKCT01000184.1 GCA_002862325.1 Phycisphaerae bacterium | reverse complement strand
GTGCCACACAAACGCAAGCACCTGCGCAGCGTCGAAGAGCTCTTCGTCGACGTCGCCCGAAGCGACCTGCAACTCGATCAATCTTCGAGCGACGTTCGTGATGTCTCGATCGGATCGATCGTTCTCCACGAACTCCTCGAGAAGCCTCGCCTGATACTGGGCGGCGAGCCCGAGCTCCTCTTTGGTCTGCAGGAAGCTGACGATGATCGCCTCGGCCACGCCCGAATACGGAGACTCGACGTCGACCGCTTCCTCGAAGTACTGAAGCGCTCGATCGCGATTCAGGACCGGGTCCTGGAGATAGGTGAACCGACCACGCTCGGCGAGAACTCTGGCGAGGCGGTCCCTCGCCTGATTCTCGGTCATGGCGGAGTTGCCCCCGTCCTCGATGATTCGACGAAGTGACGCTTCCGAATCCGAGAGAATTTCATCCGCCGTGGGCAGCATGTTTTGGCGAATGTAGAAACGATGGGCTCCGACCACGATGTTGGGATTCGTGAGGTCCGTTTCGAGAAGCTGATCGAAGATGCTCTTCGCCATCAACGTTCGCTTGGCGAGATACTCCTGCTGGATCCTCCGTCTCTCCGAGAGGGGCAGCCGGCCCCACTGGGCTTCCGAATAGATCGCCTCGCCGGCCGTGAATCCACGCCTCGGATCGTCGACGAGGTGCGTGATGTCCTGCCGGTCGACCCGCGACTCGGCAAGCAGGTTGCCGAGTTCGATCGCGTTGGTGAAGTCGGTCGGATCGACCCGCATCTGCCGTCGCCGTTCCATGATCGCGACCGAGGGATTGCCGGCCTTAATCTCTTCGTTCAACCAGATGTCGCGGTACGCCCGGCTGCGACGACCATCCTTCTTCCCGGCACGGTAGACGGCGAGTACTTCGTCGTTTCGCCCCTCGCGCTGAAGCGCCTTGGCGTAGTTCAGGGCGTTTCTCGGGCGATTGGGCGCCAACTCGAACGCTTTCCTGTACTGGTCCATGGCCTCGGGCAACTTCCCCTTCCGCACGAGCAGGTCGGCATACGCATTCAACATCTGATCGTCGCCCAAGCCCTGCATGTTGATCGCGTCCTCGACCAGGGCGATCGCATCGTCGACCCGGTCCTGGTCGGTGAATACCTGCGCCTTCAGGACGATGCTCAACGGGGTCGCTCCTTGCTCGGCCACTTCGAGCGCCTCGATGTACTCGAGGGCGAGATCGAGGTTCCCACGGTTCATCGCGTTCGAGATGAGCATTCGAATCGCGGCAGGTCGTTTCTCCGGGGCCGCCTTGATCGACGCCAGAAGACGATCACGTTCCGCCTTGAACGACTCGATGTCCTTCGGATCGAGCGTGGACGACTGATTCTCGAGCACACCGGAAAGACTCTGGATGATTGCGACCTTCTGATCCTGCTCGTTGTCGGCGGCGAGTTCGGCGATGATTTGGGCACGCTGGATCAGCGACGTCGTTTCGTCCGACCGAAGGATCAGCTTCGCCGCCTGGGCATCCGGATTCAGCTCGAGCACGCGAGTGGCGTATTCCTTCGCTCGATCGAAGTCGCCTTCGGTCGCTTCCAGGGCTGCCCGCCTAAGCGCGGCCTCCTCGAGGATCACCTGGTTGAAACCCTCAGGCTGGTCAAGGATCCGGTCGAGCAGCCGTCTCCGCTCCTCGACATCTCCGACGTACGCGGCCCTTCGTTCCTGAGCGAGCACTTCGGCCCCGGGGAAGACCTCGATGACGCCTCCGGTGTTCAGCTTCGAGGTGTTGTTGACCGCCATCTCAATCTGGGTCTTGAGGACGTCGTCGACCACGAGACCAGCCGCTTCCGCGGCCGCGATGTCGGCGGCGAGCATCTTCGCCGCGTTTTCGGCCTGATCGGCCAGGCCCGCGTCGAAGAGGAACGTGATCCCGGCGAATCGGATGGCAAAATCCTCGGTACCGACCGCGCTCATCGGGAATTTTCTGAACAGTTCGAGCGCGAGCCCTGCCTGGTTCATGTACTTCGCGACCTCGATGGCCGCGGTCAGGCGGTACGGATCCCGCTTCAAGTCCCCCTCTTCGACCTGTAAAAGCAGATTCAAGGCACGCATCGCCTCGCGATAGGCGGTCCGCTTCCCCTCTTCGTCTCCTTGAAGACCTGCAACTCGGCCGACCACCTGGTAGTACTTCAGCGTTGCGTCAAGCTCGGATAACCGTCGTTGCCCGGAAAGGTCCGGCGAATGCACACGCTGGAGGTCTTCATAGGCGCTGGTGAGCGCGGCCACGCGCTCGTCCGCCATGTCGCCCTCTGATTTGACTTCCTCGATCACCTCAGCCAGCCGTCTGGTGAATACCCCTCTGATCGCCGCATTCTGTAAGAGGTCATAGAGAAGCGCGTTCACACCCACGGTCGGTGGTTCCGCAAGACGAACACTCTCCAGGAACGCCTCTTGATCCAGGCCTCCGATCTCATCCAGCCCTTCGGACAACGCCAGAAGCTGCCCTCGGTAGTCGTCGGGGTTCAGGGCCGCTATCTCCGTGATCACGGATTTCCGCGCGGTTCTGATGGATTCTTGGAAGGCTTGAAGGAGCTTGGGATCGGGCACGGCCGTCGCTTTGTCCAGCAGCATTTCGTTGAGCAGGACCCGCAGGAGTTCGAGTCGATAGGCCTTCTCGGTGGCGTCGACACCGGAGAGTTCGACATCCAGGTTGCGAACGACCTCGGGATCGGGAAGCGGCGTGACCGCCCCTTCGTCGGTACCGGCGAGTCCGGCGAGGAACGCGATCCAGTTGCGATCCTGTTCAAGCAGATCGAGCTCCGGCGCCGGCTGCTCGCCGACCGTCTTCCGCACCTCGGCGAGCACCTGGTCGAAGCCCCCCTCCGCCTCGAGTTCACGCCGCACAACGCGGGCACTGTCGCCCGCGGAGACGGACTTGTCGTAGCGGTCCAGCAGACCATGAAGTCGGCCGAAGTGGATCGGCACGTAGGTCGGATCGATTCGACTCGCTTCGACGATCTCCTCGAGCGAGTCGCGCCACGCGGAATCGGTGTCGAGCGGACTTCGACGCCACGAAGGCTCCAGCACCCGAGCCTTCACCATGGCCGCAAGCCTCGGATCCCGCTCATCGGCAGGAAGGCGATCCATGACCTGATCGAGCTGCCTCAGTGCGCGTGAGACTGCTTCGTATCCCTTCACCCGACTGACCAGATCGGTGTCCGGGACGAGGGACCTCCGCCAAGTTTCGAATGCGAGTACGTCGAACGCCGCCTTCGCACTCATCGCGCGATTCTCGGCGGCGGTCCGTTCGGCGGAATCACTTGCGTTCTGCGCCCGGGAGGTCTGGAGCTCGACCAGGGTACGGTAGCGCTCCATGGCCGCCACGTCGGTTTCGGGCACCACCGTGACAAGTGCGTCCAGCATCTTGTCGTAGTACGCCATCTCGTAGGGCGCCTTGCCGATGCCGCGACCGTACTGCTTCAGCGCGGCGTTGACGTTCCCCTCGGCCATGAGCGCATCCGCCTTACGGATGTGCTTGACGGGATCGTTTCGGAACTGCACGAGCAGTATTCCGCCGACGATCGCGACACCGATTCCGAGAAGCCCGAACACCACGGCGAGGAGTTTGACGTTGAGTTGCTTCTTGGCCATTCGAAGGGAGTCCTGGGTTTCCGTTGCTGAAGTCACGTCGAGCACCGCGACTGGGTGGCTTTCAAGTGGGTTCTGTGGTCTTTCTCTCTCGTTCAATGCTCGGCCAGTCGGGAAGGCATCGCATGACCTCGGGGAGGAGATGCGGCATCGCCTCCTGGACCTTCTCGACGAATCGGATGCGGGCCGCGGCGTCGGATTCCCCCGGCGCGATTCGGTCCCGCATCGAAAACTGGACTTTGCAGTAGTACGCGTACTCTTCGTTCGGATTGAAGGCGAGCAGCCGGACGTCCCGGGCGCTCGGTGCGATTCGACCGTTGGCGATGAAGAAGTATCCGCCGATCTGACGCTCGCGTGGATTAGCCTTGGACGGCTGGAACTCCGACATGGTCATCGCAGCCTCGCCAACCGGGAGGTGGATGCGCTGGGTGCTTCCGATCGCGTCGGTGTACTCCAACGTTCCGTAGGGCTCTCCGGTCGCCAGATTCGTCGGAACGCTTTCGAAGATCGTGTTGGGAACCTCGAACTCGAGCGCGGCGATCTCGGGGACGCCGACCATCTCGAGTCCCGCCGCGTCCCAACATCGCTCGGGGACGTGCGGTACGTCGTCGATCATGCCCGTGTAGTAGGCGACATGGACGTTCACGTTCTTGCCGTCGGCCGAATACAAACGATCGAGATACTTGTCGGTGCCGAGCTCCTCGACCATCTCCGCAGTCAGCTTGCCGTCCGGGACCGCATCGCCGTTCGCATCCTTGGTTCGATCCCAGGGACCGAGCGGAACCGCGATGGACGCCAGATCCGCGTTCAGCACGACCGGCTTCTTCTGGAGGTAGATCTCGAGGCTCGCGATCGCCATGGGCACGACGAACAGGCCCATCGCGAAGAGCAGCAGCAGGGTGACGTAGGCGGTGATGACGGATCGACTGAATCGAATCATGCCGTCGCCTCCTTCGACTCCGTCTCCGTCTCGGGTTTCTCGACGATCACGTGCTGGATGAGCGTCATGATTCCGAGGAACACGAGGAACGCGGGCACGAGCCAGACGAAGCCGACGAAGCTGTGGAACTCGCCACCTGCAAAGCCGACGTCCCAAAGCGACAGGACGCCGAGCGTCGCGACCCGAAGAACGTTGACGAAGACCGCCACGGGAATACCGAGCAGAATCAACGTGATCCGCTGCCACCATGCCGAGAGGCCCACGTAGGCCATCAAGGTGCCCAAGGCCATGAACGCAACCAGCATCCGCATGCCGCTGCACGCTTCGGCGATGTTCAGCGCGGATTCGACTCCGAGATCGTTCACCACGGTGATCGTGTTGCCCGACTTGTCGACGTCCAGATTCAGGAGCTTGAGCAGCAGGTATCCACCGGCGGCACTGATGTCCTGCAGCTTGTAGGTGAAGTAGCTGATGATCCGATCGGTGTAGGTGAAGCCGAAGACGACGAGATAGGCGAGGGGGAAGGCGAGCACCTTCATCGACTTCCAACCGAACAGGACCAGGGCGATGCCGAAGAGCGTGACGGCGAAACCGAGCTGCCTCGCATTGTGGTGGACGGTGAACCAGGATGGACCGACCAGCGAGACGACGTAGAACGTCAATCCCAGGCTGACGAGAAGGAGACCGGTCCACGCGGGCCGGAACGGCTGCAGCTTCGCGAGCGACTCCCGATCCCGCCAGATCAGCCATCCGACGATGACCGGAACGATCAGGGTGTGTCCCCAGTCGGAGGGCTCGGCCAATGCGTAGAGCACCTGAGCTCGGAAGAGATGGAAGAAGACCCCGCCAATCACCAGCAGAAGTACCGCGAGGGCCACGATCATGGTCGCCCATGAGACGTCGAGCACCCCGTCTTCACGAGGGGCCGCATCTGGCTTCACGGACGTACTGGCACTAGTCACAAGTTCTCCATCGGCACCTCCGGCGCGCCGGTTTCGCCCGGATGCCAAATCCAGGGCATCCAAGTAGCCAGTTCACACACGCGGTGATACGTCACCCGGGATCCCCAGAGTTCGGCATTTTGCCAGATCCGGGCGAAGCAGCAAGCACCAACCACCGACTCGCCTCGGAACGACGGCCAGAGGCGTTCTGGCATCCTCCATAAATTTATTTTAGACAACGACTTACGTGTAATCCGACTGGCAATCATATGTTGGCTGATTGACAAGGTCGGTACTCATGGGCCGGGGCTTTTCTCCAACAGACTCACAGATACCCGATGGGGTCTGGGCTAGTTAAAAGCCCTGAATGTTGGTCGGTGGTGCGCCGAAGACGTCATTTCCGAAGTTTCGGTCGAGCAGGAATCCGAATCCATAGGTGAAGCGGAACCCGTTTCGAATCACCGCCAGTGGTGCTGCAAAGAAGTTGGTACCGATCGAAATGTAGTCGTCCTGACGAATGTAAATATCTGGTTCGCCCCGATTTCTGATCGCCGCCAGATTCACGCGAAGAGTCGCCTCACGATTCTCACCGATCTTGCGGGTGAGATCGACACGCTCTGGAATCGCCAGCTGGTTCAGACCACCGGCCGCCGCGACGAGACGACTCAAGGTGAGGCGTCCGGCAACCGGCAGCTGATAGACGCCTGGTCGCGAAATCTCTCCATCGATGTACACGACACCCACTTCCGGAGTGTCCACGAACACGCGGTCGTCGGGCCGGATGACGATGTTCTCGTTGCTATCGCCTCGGGCGAGGGCCTGATAGTCGACCTCGATGATTCGCGTCGCATACGGACTCGGCCGAGCTTCCGTCGCAACCTCGATCTTGGTGCGACGGGTACTGGGCTTCAGACCTTGGGCGACGGCGGCCTCGGAGTCGAGGCGTACCCACTTCTGGGTGTCCTCGTCGAAGACGAAGACATCGCTTCCACCCATCGCGGGTTCGGCGTCCGTCGTGTCGCCGGTCTCCTGATCCGCGGGCGAGAGATCGTCGACGTCGATCTGCGGATCCTCCTGCAAGCTTCTCATCGCCGCGGGGCTTGCACCGCCATCAAGCGCTTCGATCAAGGCATCGATGTCTTGGAGATCGCTCGCATCGTCGCCGGATTCGCCGGTTTGTCCGGGCTTCTTGTTGCGGGCGTAGTCCGGACGCACGTTCTCGTCGATCACGACTTCACGAATCACGTAGATCTTCTGCGTCGTCGCCGCGGTACCACCCGCAAGGGCCAGCGCCTCCATGACGCGGAAATCCGGTCTTTGAAGGGCGTAGATTCCCGTGCCGGAGACCGCGCCGTAGATAGTGAATTGGAAGCTTCTCCCTTCCTCCAGCACGACGGTGACGAGTGGATTCGTTGGGATGAGCGGTCGAACCGCTTCCACGATCTCCTGCTGGAGCTCCTCGATGGTGCGACCGGCCGCCTGCACATCGCCAAGAGTGGGCAGGCGGATCATGCCCGCCTGGTCGATGACTCGAACGGAGACGTCGGTCTGACCGGCAAGCACAAGCTCGTAGATCTCGACCCGGACGATGTCACCGGGAGCGAGCCGGTACTGCAGTTGGTTCGGAGCGAGATCCTCGGGCGTCGGCTTCGAGATCTCGGGCTGATATCCGAGCTCTCGTTCGATGATGTCGAGCCGATCGATGATCGGCATGGACGTCGGCGTATGCTCGTAGTAGCCAGTCACGCTCGGATTCATGAACGAATCGACTTCGCAGCCTGCGAAGATGATCGGGGCGAACAGAGCCAGCAACAGTGCGGGGATTCTTCGCATGATCGGGCCCGAACTCCGGAATTCCGACAGGCGGCCAGCGTGGCCTGGACCCGTCTTTGAAAGCATGACGATCCTGATACACGTCTCCGGGATCATCGCAATGATTCCCAGCACCGGTGTCATCGGCCCTCTCGGACCGTTGGATTGAGGATTCGTGGCTATTCTCGGCCCTTGGCGTCAGCCGGACGCACCCGCCATGGCACGTTCGAGCACGGCCATACGGACTGCAACCCCGTGCCTGACCTGGTCGAGTACCAGACAACGACTGGCGTCTTCAAGGACCCCATCGTCGATCTCCACGCCACGATTCGCGGGCCCGGGATGGAGGATCGGCACCTCTCTCCGCAGATTGCGGCATCGATCCTTCGTCAGCCCGAAACCCTCTCGATAGTCGCTGGGAACGGTCCCAGAGGAAGACCGCTCGCGCTGAATGCGCAGGGTGACGACCGCATCCGCCTGGTCCAGAACCGGGTCCAGTTCATGTGAGACCACGATGCTATGGCCCAGCGACGCGAGGTGCCAAGGCACCATGGACGGTGGTCCAACGAGGGTCACGGCTGCGCCAAGCGCCGTGAATGAATAGATATCGGACCGTGCTACTCGGCTGTTGCCAATGTCCCCCACGATCAGGATCCGTCGCCCTTCGAGTGATCCCAGGCGGCTTCGCAACGCCGCGGCATCCAGCAACCCTTGTGTGGGATGCTCATGACGCCCGTCACCGGCATTCACGACGGGCACATCGACCTCGTCCGCAATTCGAGCGGCGCCCCCGCTCTGACGACACCGGACCACGAGCCCCTGGACGCCCATCGCGGCGACATTGCGAGCCGTATCCACCAGAGATTCGCCCTTGCTGGTGCTCGAACCCGTGGAAGTCATCGCGACGGCACGCTGCCCCAGCCGATGAATCGCCGTCTCGAAACTGAGTCGAGTCCTGGTGGAGTCCTCCAGGAACACCAATCCGAAAACCGCCGATTCCTGGATCTGCGTCGCCTTGCGCGTCCCATCGACCGCCGGGAGCAGCGCCTCGGCCCGATCGAGGATCGCCTCGACCTCCGTCCGCTCCATGCCTCTAAGCCTCAGTAGCGACCTCTGATCATGCATGCATGAATGCTACCAATCCCAGATGTCGAGACACAGAGTCGACGAACCGGGTCGCTCACCGATCCACGGCGTCGGTCAGCATGCGAGCCGGAACGAGCTCGAGGTCGAGGGACTTCTCGACCTCACGTCCCGTACTCGGTTCTCGAACTCGGATCTTGAGTCCGTACCGACCAGCCGAGAGGTCCTCGATCGGGAGTCGAATCCGAACCCAGAAGAAGGCGTCTCGGCTGGGCTCCGACAAGGTGTGCGTCTGAATCGCCCAACGCCCCGGATCGACGACGAAGCCATCGCTCAGCTGGCGAAGCTCGATCCGGTGGTCGATCGTCCAACGATGCGTGCCGTTCTCGAGCGACTGCCAGTCGAGCCCATCCAAGGCGATGTAGACCAGGGCATCTCGATCGCTCCGGGTCGGAAGTCGGCGGTCAAGCTCATCGAAGTCGCCGAAGCCGCGGATCGCCGAGCAGAGCGCGACCGTTGCGATCTGAAGCCCGGAGTCGTCCCGCAGGCCTTCTCGAAGACGCTCGATTTCCGATGCGATCACCGCCATCGGCGGTTCGCCCGCATCCAGGCGCCTTCGAACCGTGAAGGCGAACTCCGCAGTGCTGAGTACGAGAAGCTCCTCGTCCGACGAGAGATCGTGAATCTGAGGCGCGTATTCCGGATAGCCACCTTCCACGAGTTCCGGCACCGCGATGAGCGGAATCAACGCCGCAGCAAGCTCGTAGAGGGTCGGATCATCCGCGGTCGCGGCCAGATCGGAGAGCCTGGCCTGCAATTCCGCTACCGGCAGCCGGAGAGGCTGCTCGGGCTCCGGCTCGCTCGATCCTCGAGCGAGAATCAAGGTCTCGCCGACAGGTTCGTCCGGCGTCGTCTCCGGTGACTCGGCACTCTCGGACGTGTCGGCATCAGTCTCCTCCGAGGACCTCTCGAATCCGAGCACGGATCCATCGATCTGCGAGAGCTGGGTCAACGCGGCCGAGTCCGGCAACCGAGCGTCCAGCGTAGACGTCTCCGAGACCGGCGTCGACGCCGGCATCGGTTCCGGACTGGATTGACACCCTGCCTGCACACCGACCAGAAGGAGTGCGGGAACACGCAAACGGACCACCGCATTCATGAAACGGCGGATCCAACGAGCACACGTACATGGGGAATCCACAGTCGGCCTCCTGCCTCAAACGTGGGTTCTGGGCATCCTGCCCAAGGACGCGACTCCGAGGAAGCCGCTCCCTACACAACCATCGAGCCTGTGGGGTCTTTCAACCGCGTACAGAAACCCCGATACGGGCCTCAGGCCCTATCGACAACTATCGGCCAGGAGCACCGCCAAGCCTTCAAGAGTCCGGGCACCATCTCCTGAACGACCACTCTTGAGGCCCTCGTCGGTCCGAATGGCGGTGTTGAAGAGCCGAGAAGCACGGTCTCCACCCAATCGTCGTGCGGTCTCGAGCACGGGTCGGGTATCCGGACCCCAGAGCCGAAGCGACTTCCCCACGGCGCCCTCCGGTACACCACTCTCCAGCTGTCGCGCGGCTTCGTGGAGTTTCCTCCCGAGATCGACCAGAGCCCAGGAAATGACCTGATCCGGGACCCTCGAGACGTCCTTCAACGATCTGAGGGTCTTCAGGGCTCGTCCGGCGTCGCCTCCAAGAACGACCGACTGGATGATCCAGCCTTGTTCCTCGCGGCTGGGCGGCACCATGTCGTCGACCAGCGCCTCGTCGATGGTCGCCGGATCGCCCTCGGCGGCGATCGCGAGCTTGCCGATCTCGGCATCGAGCTTCGCGAGATCCGAGCCGACCCGGTCGACCAGTCGAGCCGCGGCGGACCGCTCCAGGACCGCCTGATGAGCCTTCTCTGCGCGTCCTACGGCCCAAGCGGCCGCGGTTCGGGCATCGGGCGATTCACAGGAAACCACCGCACCGACCTTGGCCACCGCCTTCTCGAGCTTCGGAGCCCGCCAGTCTCCAGTCGTCCGCATGACGAGCGTCGCTTCCGGCATCGTGCTTTCGGCGTACGCCTCGAGACCTCGACGATTCGACTCCTTCCGGACGAACTGTTCCGCTGCGTCGAGCACGACCACCTTGTGGGATTGCATCAGGCCGTAGCTTCGAAGTTCGTCGAGGAGGTCCGCCAACGACGTCGTGGAACCATCGAAATCGAATCGCGAGGGGGGTTCGCCCAGCGACTTCTCCAATCCTTCGACCACCATTCGGAGGTACTGCGCCTGGAGAAAAGCGTCCGCTCCCTTGAAGAGGAACATTCGAAGTTCGGGTCGATACTCAAATGGAGCGGTCTTCTTCCTGGCCATGCTCGGCTCATAGTAGTGGGTCGCCGCGCTCGTGGGCTCGGTCGCGATGATCCAGCGATAGACTCCGGGGGTGTACGCCTTGATCGTCGTCGAGGGTCCTGACGCTGGTGCTCGCTTTCCGCTGCCGGAACACGAGCCTCAACTCATCGGCCGTTCCACCGAAGCCGTTCCGCTTCACGACACATCGGTCAGCCGTCGACACGCCGAACTGACTCCCGACGCCGGCCGCTGGTGGATCCGGGATCTGGAGAGCCGGAACGGAACCTATCTCAACGACGAGAGGGTCGCGGAACGCTCGGCTCTTTCGGCGGGCGACCGGATCCGATGCGGCGACACCCTGATGCAGATCGTGCACCTCGACGAGTCCGCCGAACGTGGGAAGCTCCGTGCGCTCGATCCGGCGAAGGACGCCGTGCGGATCCGGGAGACGCCCACGGTTCCGACCGATCGTCTCTCGCAGCTTCAGGCGTTCCTGGATCCCGAGCACATGGACCTCGACCGAGGCCTCCCGATCGCCTGCCGACTCGTCGAAGCGGACGAGACGGCGTTGCTTGAGGTCTCCAGTCCGGACGGCGATCTCGGACCGGCGACCGTACGGAGCGCCGATGGATCGACGCCGGAGACTCCGTTCGACCTTCCTCGTGAACTCGTGCGAACGGTGCTCGACCACGACGGGCCACGGGTCGCCGAGATACTGGGTACTCGATTGATCGCGGCGGTCTGCGCACGCGGACGAGACGGTGCAGGCGTGGTGCTCGCGGCATCGCGATCCATCGACCGTGAATGGACGCCGATCGAACTCGAGATGTTGACGATGACCGCCACGAGATTCGCGATCTCCCGACGGAGTCGGGAGGAGGCCCTGGACCAGGGCAGACTCGAGCGGCTCGCCGCGATGGGCGAGGCCACCGCGGTCCTCAGCCATGCCATCCGGAACATCGTCCAGGGACTGCGGGGAGGGACCGACGCGGTGCAGCTCGCCCTGACTCGAGAACGGCTGGATCTCGCTCGTGAAGGCTGGAGCATCCTCTCTCGGAACCTCGACCGGATCCTCACCCTGTCGCTGAACATGCTCACCTACTCGAAGGACCGTGAACTCGACCTCATGCTGACCGATGCCGCCCGGTTGATCACCGACGCGATCGAACTGCTGCGATCCGCCGCCGAGCGGGCCCGGGTTGAACTGGTCCTCGATCTCTCGGAGGATGTGCCGCCGATCGCACTCGATCCCGACGCGATCCATCAGATCGTGGTCAATCTGGTTCGGAACGCCATCGACGCCTCGCCGGCGAACGGGAGCGTCACGATTCGAAGTCGCTACGAGCCCGATCCGGCATCGCTCGTCCTCGAGGTCGAGGATCACGGCCCGGGTGTTCCTCGGGAACGACGTGAACGCATCTTCGAGCCGTTTTTCTCGACTAAGGGGCAACGAGGTACGGGGCTGGGACTCGTCGTCGCTCGAAAACTGGCGGAACGGCACGAGGGATCCCTGACGCTCGAGGATAGGGAAGGCCCCGGAGCGGTCTTTCGTGTCGTGATTCCCGCGGATCGGGCGACGGACGACGACTCCGAGAAGACCAGAGGCCCAAATCCGATTCAAGGTGGAGAGCTGGGTATCCGATTCGAGGCATGAAATCCATCTCCGGCCCCCCAAGCCCGGCCTCGGCCCCGTATCATCCGGCCCCGGATCCTCGGAATACCGCGGCCACGCACGGAACCACAATGCATGCACGACCTTTCGCCACATGAATCCGCCTCACCCATCGACGTCGTCCGGGCCGCGGCCCTGAGCAACAGCGGCATCGAGCCTCGCGCCGCGGTCTCCTACCAGCGAACCCGCGAAATGACGATCGACGAACTCCTCCTGGAGAACCGAGTCGTCTTCCTCATCGGGGAGATCAACCACGCCTCGGCGGCACGGGTGATGATGCAGATGCTCTACCTCGAGAATCAGAAGCGAGGCCAGGACATCCAGCTCTACATCAACAGTCCCGGCGGTGCGGTCGACGACACCCTCGCGATCTACGACACCATGCAGTTCATCTCGAGCGAGGTCGCAACGTTCTGCATCGGACGCGCCTATTCGGGCGGCTCCGTACTGCTCTGTGCCGGCCAGAAGGGCAAGCGACACATCCTGCCCCATGCGAAGGTCATGGTCCACCAGCCCTACGGCGGTGTGACCGGCCAGACCTCGGACATCCAGATCCAGGCCGAAGAGATCCTCAAGGCCAAGCGCACCCTCAACGAAATCATCGCTCGCCACACCGGCCAGGACGTCGACAGAGTCGCGGCCGATGGCGAGCGCGACCGATTCTTCTCCGCCGCCGAAGCCCTCGAGTACGGCCTCGTCGACGAAGTCGCCGAGTTCCCCGCGAGCAAGATCGTGGGCGGCAACGATTCTTCCAAGTCCTCGAACTGACGCTGCAGGAGACGACCGACCATGACCCTCGTTCCGATCGTCATCGAAAAGACCGGCCGCGGCGAGCGCGCGTACGACATCTACTCGCGACTGCTCAACGACCGAATCATCTTCTGCGGCGGCCCCGTCGCGGACGCCATGGCGAACCTCGTGGTGGCCCAGCTCCTGTTCCTCGCCAACGAGGATCCGGAGGCCGACATCTCGCTCTACGTCAACAGTCCCGGCGGCAGCGTGACCTCGGGCCTCGCCATCGTGGACACCATGCGATTCATCCCGAACAACGTCTCGACCTACGTGATCGGCCAAGCCGCGTCCATGGGCTCGGTCATCGCCTGTTCGGGGACCAAGGGGAAGCGGTACTGCCTTCCCAACAGCGAGAACCTGATGCACCAGCCCCTGCTCAGCGGCGTGTTGGAGGGTCAGGCGACGGATCTCGAGATCGAAGCCAAGCACATTCTCCGCATGCGAGACCAGATCTACAGGATCTACCACGAGCAGACCGGTCGCTCGGTCGAGCAGATCACGAACGACTGCGAGAGAAACCTTTGGCTCACGGCGCCGGAGATGATCGAGTTCGGACTCGCCGACGAGATCCTGGAGCATCTTCCCGCAACGCCCAAGGCGGGCGACGTCGATTCCGGCTGAGCCGAGCAGTCGATCGCCCAGGAATGGACCACACGCCGCCAATCCACCCAGGATTGGCGGCGTTCTCATGGGCGTGGAGCTATCCTCCCCTGTACGTTTCGTTCAAAACCCGGGAGTCGACATGTCCGACGACAAGAACCAGGATGCGGCAGGAATACAACAGTTCGGCGAGGATTACCGAAAGGTCCGATCCGAGATCGGCAAGTCGGTCGTCGGACACGACGAAATCGTCGACGGCGTCCTGACTTGCCTCTTCGCCGGCGGGCACGCCCTGCTCGAGGGTGTCCCGGGACTGGGCAAGACGCTCCTGATCCGATCGCTGAGCGAGGCGCTCCACCTTCAGTTCAGTCGAATCCAGTTCACGCCCGATCTGATGCCCGCCGACGTGACCGGCACCACGATCGTCGTCGAGGGTGACGGAGGTCGCGACTTCTCCTTCCGCAAGGGGCCGATCTTCTCGCAGATCGTGCTCGCGGACGAGATCAACCGCGCCACGCCGAAGACCCAGTCGTCGCTTCTGGAGGCGATGCAGGAACGATCCGTCACGGTCGGTGGCGAGACGCACGTGCTCGACCGACCCTTCTTCGTCATGGCGACCCAGAACCCGGTGGAGCAGGAAGGAACCTATCCGCTTCCCGAAGCCCAGCTCGACCGCTTCTTCTTCAAGCTGCTGGTCGGCTACTCCACGAGATCCGAACTCTCGGAGATCCTCGATCGCACGACGACCGGGCACGAAGCGACCATCGAGCGGGTTCTTGACGGCCCCGGCATCGTCGCGCACCAGAAGCTCGTGAGGCGCGTGGGGATCACCCCGCAGGTACAGGACTACGCGGTTCGACTCGTCCTCGCGACGCACCCCGAGGGACAGTTCGCGAGTCCCGATGTGAACCGCTACTTCAGATTCGGCGCGAGTCCCCGAGCGGCCCAGACCCTGGTCCTCGCCGCGAAGGTTCGCGCGCTCCTCGACGGTAGAACGAGCGTCGCGGCCGGCGACATCCGAGAGATCGCGTTGCCTGCCCTGAGACACCGGTGCCTCCTCAACTTCGAGGCGGAGGCCGAGGGAATCGGTACCGACGAGGTGATCACCGGCGTGCTCGAGACGCTTCCGACCGACGTACCGATGGAGTCGATGGCGTGAGATTCAAGGCCGCCTCCCCGATCGCATGTATCCTCGCGCTCGCACTCGCCCCCGACGTATCGGCCGACGCACTCGATCTCATGATGCGACAGGCCGAGACGAAGACCACGGACGATGCCGCCGGAACGCCCCCGGCGAACGAGGACGCCCCGAAGGACGCAACGTCGGGAGGACGTCCCGCCGCACCCCCCGTCGAGTTCACGCTGTCGGGCGGTTTCGTCCACGAGTTCGGCGCCGACTTCGGCGGAGGAGGATCCGTACAGGTCGAACGTGGATTCGGAACCGGCCGAGTCGGTTTCAATTTCGACACCGGAAACTCGGCGAGCTTCGGTGTGGCCTGGGGTGGCGACTGGTATCGATTCAATGGACCGACTCAACTGTCCCCCAATCCCGACGTCGATCCTTGGACCAACGTCCAGGCGTTCGCCATCCTGGGACGAACCACCATCAAGCTCGACGATCGCTGGTCGACCACGGTCGGCCTCGATCTCCGATTCGCCGGCGAAGTCAATGCACCCACGAGCGAGTCGATCACCTACGGTGGCATCGCGGCCATCAGCTACGCCTTCAATCCGGATCTGACGCTCGGAGTCGGCGCCCTGGTGTCGAGCCAACTCGAGGACTCGGTCCTGGTGATTCCGGCCCTCGTGGTCTATTACCAGGTCACCGATCAGGTCTTGATCTCCAACGTCCTCGGTCCTGAGGTCTATCCCACCGGAGCCGGCATCGAGATCGCCTACCGACCCGATCGCGTCCAGGAGATCGCCCTCGGTGGACGGTACGAGTCCAGACGTTTCCGCCTCGACGATTCAGGGCCGATAAACCGTCGGGACGGTGTCGGAGAAGACACGGGATTTCCGCTTTGGCTTCGATCGACCTGGCGCCTGGACTCCGGAATTCGAATCGATGTCGTCGGCGGCGTGTCGCTGTTCAATCGATACGAGCTCGACGACCAGAACGGCAACCAGGTCGGCTCCGCGGATCTCGATCCAGCGCCGTTCGTCGGTGTCTTCGCAAGCTGGCGATTCTGAGGCCCCTTCGGACCCGACTTCATTCGATCTCGACGACACCCCATCCGCCGCCGCGGCGGTCGAGCAGACCGACGAGCTCACCGGTCGCGGCCGACACGACCGGCGCACCGTGGTCGGAATCGTATAAACCGGCCACGTCCAGCAGTTCGATGCCGTTTTGGGTCCGTCGCCACACGTGTCCAGGCACGGGGACGTTGCCCACCGATCGGCCGCTGACCAGGAGCAGGGTCTCGCCGTCCTCGGCCCGGGTCGAGGGGAGGGCGCCGTCGGTCGAACTCCAGTCGCCGATCTCGAGGATCCGTACGCCATTGATCGACTCGAGCCGATGGAACCGGGACCAGAGTCCATCGCGATCGGTGAAGGAACCGTGACCGACCCCGGTGAGCGGAGACGACGCGCTTCCCAGGTAGACGCGGACGTCGGACGCGTTGTTCGGTGCCTGCAACAGATCACGAGGGACGGCGAACTCCTCCGGTCCGAGCCTGACCACCCATCCACGCCTCGCCACCGGCCTCCGAAGCAACCCCTCCTGGTAGCGGATCGCGATCGGCATCATGTCTAAGGCGGGCGGTGCGTCGTAGCTCCATGCGATCGAGGGTCGCCAGTCGAGCCATTCCGACTCCGCCCGTTCGGCGAGGAGGAATCGATCGCCAGACTCCGCGGCCGGCCCCGCGTCGGGTGGGGTCGCGAGCCCGACGCCACCCACCACCAACTCCTCGAGTGAGCCGATATCGGCGCGAAGACCATCCAGTCCGAGCTGCAGACCGACACCACTGGTCGAGAAGAAGCGCGACCGTTCGCGAACCAGATCGCGATAACCCCGATCGATCACGATCCGGGCCTCGACGCCGTTCGCGGCGTCACCGAGCTGCACCCGATCGATCTCGCCGATTCGGACCCCGCGATAGGTGACCGGCCCACCGACCCGGAGGCCGGAGCGTTGTGGTGATTCCACCGTGACGATCAGGTCGCCGGCACTTCGTGGAACGGTGCCGGGCGCCATGGCCATACCCTCGAACGGACCTCTCGACGCGGGCCCATCGCCCGGAAGAACGCCCACGTAGCGACCACTCGCAATGGTGTCGAGACCGTCGACACCGCGGAGATCGAATTGCGGACGTTCGATCCAGAACGCCGTGTCCGCCCGCAGCGCCTCCTCGAAGGTGGGATGCACCCTCAGTTCGACCCGGATGCCGGCGTCGGAGACGGAATCGCCCCCGCCATCCATATGCAGAGTTACCTCGCTCACTTCGCCGACCGAAACGCCTCGACATCGCACGGGGTCGCCCACCTGGAGTCCGTGCGCGGCGTCGAAGTTCACCCTGACCGCGATGCCCGAGTCCGTCCACCCGCTCCAGAACACCATGAACACCACCGCGGCGACTGCGATCGGCACCAGCCAGGCCGCCGAGATTCCCGGTGTCGATTGATCCACCACCGCAGAGGCTTGGGAACTTTCGGTCTGTCCATCGGAGTCCTTCATGTCCCGACCTCCCGTCGAATGATCCGCGGATCGAAGACCGTGGATGCGACAAGCGAACAGACCACCATCACGGCGAAGAGAGCGGCTCCTGGCCCCGGTTCGATCCGGACGAGATCACCGAGCTTCACGACCGCCACGAGGACGGCGACGAGGAGCACGTCCAGCATGCCCCATCGACCGAGAAGATCGATCGACCCCCAGAGTCTTCGACCAACGGGCAACGGGACTCGAATCAAACCGCTGGCCAACGTGAGAAGGCCGAGAATCTTGACCAGCGGCACGACCACCGAACAGGTCACGACGATCAGCGACAACCAGGGATGACCATCCCGCCAGAGCGAGATCGTCCCCTGCACCACGCTCGTCTCGTACGCAACGCCGAATCGTTCGATCTCGAGGACCGGGAGGAGAATCGCCGCCGGGTAGAGAATCAGGGCTGCGAGCGACATCGCCATCGTGCGCTGCCGCGAGAGGCTCAGGCTCGAACGGCCCTCTACCGGTTCCAGGCAGTGCGGACAGCGAAGCCGGGTCCGCTCGCCGCCGTCGACCGCG
>PKCT01000159.1 GCA_002862325.1 Phycisphaerae bacterium | reverse complement strand
AAGAACTCTTCGCTGTCCACCTTGTGGAAGTCGTTCCGGGCGTTCGGGCCACCGATGATCATGACGAAGAAGTCGCGACCGCTGTAGAGGTACTTGTTCCCCACCGGTGGTTGGAAATCGTCCTTGTTGGCTTCGACCCAGGCGAGCAGATCGAGCGGGGGACTGGTCCTGCCATCGACCTCGCGCCCGTCGGGCACCTCCGGGGTGTCGGGATTCGTCGCGGTTTGGCGGGCGGCGGAGGTGTCGGTCATCGTGGGCTCCCGGGGTTCTGGGATTGTCGATCCTCGACCTCGACGTCGCGGGCCGACTCGCGTATGTTCGAATCATGACCGATTCGCCGGCCGAACTCCAGGCGGAAGACGAGGCGTCGTCCATGACCTGGACGGCATGGCCCGCGGGTGAGCGTCCGGGGCGGACGCTGGGTCTCGCCGCCATCGATTTCGCGCTCGCGGTCCTGGCGACCGTTCTGGGGGGCGACGCGTGGTGGGGTGCGACGGCGCTGCTCCTCTTGCTCGTCAGCCAGAATCGCTGGTTCCTGCCTACGGTCTTCGAGGTCGATTTCGAACGGGTCGAGGCGGGATATCCACTTCGGCGTCGCTCGCTTCGGTGGCGAGATGCCCGTCTGGTGGTGTTGGACCCCCTCGGTGGATGGATGTCGGACAGGCCGCTCGGAGGCCGTCGGGGCAGAGGGCTCGATCTCTACTGGGGACCGCACGCGGAGTCGATCGTGGCGGCCTTCGGTCGATTCGCGGAGAAGGTGGCGACCTCGCGCGAGGACCTTCAGATTCGACGCCCCGATTCGGAGGAGGGCGGATCGCCATGACCAAGCGATCCATGAAGGATCGGCTTCGTCACGCCTTCGCGGTCGAGGACCCCGCCGACTTCACTCCCACCGAGAAGGAGCGATCCGCGGTCGAGCATATCTGTCGCGAGGTCGTTCGACGTCGCATGACGACGCCCGCGTTGATGCTTCTGGAGATGTCTCGACCGTTGAACTACCTCGGAGCGCAAGCGCTGCACTTCTTCTCGCCCTTCGCCTCGGTTCTGGTCGATCCCGGCGCGTGGGAGACGTTCGCGGCGTTCCTCGAGCGCCGGGGATCGGTGGAATATCTCTGTCGGGAGATCGAGCGTCTGGATCGGGCGGCGAGCAAGAAGCCGTCTTCGGATGCGCCTCCGGAGGCTTCATCGGAGACGCACGAGACGTCACCGGAGGATGAGGCGTGAGCGAATCGTCGATCACGCGCCGCGAGCCGGGAATCGTGTACCGTCTGGCAGCGGGTTTTCGCTGCTCCTCTTGTTCAAGGCCCCCATCCAGGATTCCGCGGCATGACCGTCGACGCCACGTCCCAACTCGATCCGGAGAAGATCAAGATCATCGTGGCGACCGACTGCGGATCGACCACCACCAAGGCGATCATGATCGAAGAGGTCGACGGCGTCTACCGTCAGACCTATCGGGGCGAGGCGCCGACCACGGTCGAGGAGCCGTTCGCGGACGTGACCGTGGGCGTCGTCAACTCGGTGACCGAGCTGCAGGAATTGTCGGGCCGGAGACTGGTGACCGACGAAGGGACGATCCTTCGTCGAGACGACGTCGACGATCCCGACGGATGCGACATCTACATCTCGACCTCTTCGGCGGGTGGCGGCCTGCAGATGATGGTCGCCGGCGTCGTGCGGGAGATGACCGCGGCGAGCGCGAAGCGGGCGGCGCTCGGGGCCGGTGCGATCGTGATGGACGTGATCGCGGCGAACGATCGACGGCGTCCCCACGAACAGATCCAGCGGATTCGGGAGCTGCGGCCGGACATGGTGCTGCTTTCCGGTGGAACCGACGGCGGCAACACCACCCAGGTCATCCAGCTCGCCGAACTCGTCGCCCCGGCTAAGCCTCGTCCGCGCTTCGGATCCGCCTACGAGCTGCCGATCATCTTCGCGGGCAACACGGAGGCTCGTCCCGAGATCGAGCGGGTCTTCGCGGATCAGGACGACGCCACCGGCGGCTTCGATCTCTCGCTCGTCGAGAATCTCCGTCCCACCCTCGAGCAGGAGAACCTGGGGCCGGCGCGAGACCGGATCCACGACGTCTTCCTCGAGCACGTGATGGCCCATGCCCCCGGCTACGACAAGCTGATCGACTGGACCAACGCCCCGATCATGCCGACGCCGGGCGCGGTGGGGGACATCCTCCAGACCATCGCTCGCACCCAGGGGATCAACGCCGTCGGGGTCGACATCGGTGGTGCGACGACCGACGTGTTCAGCGTATTCGACGGCACCTTCAACCGGACGGTGAGCGCGAACCTGGGGATGAGCTATTCCATCTCGAACGTCTGTGCGGAAGCCGGCATGGACGATGTCCTCCGCTGGGTCCACCTCGACATGGACGAGCGGGAGCTTCGAAACCGGGTCAAGAACAAGATGATCCGGCCGACGACGATTCCGCAGTCGGCCGAGGCGCTGGTCTTCGAGCAGGCGGTCGCCCGAGAGGCGCTTCGCCTGGCGTACCAGCAGCACAAGGAGTTCGCGACCACCCTGAAGGGCGTCCAGCAGCAACGGACGGTGGGCGACGTGTTCAGTCAGGACGTCGGTGGCTCGACCATCGTCGACGGGATGAAGCTCGATCTGCTGGTCGCCTCCGGCGGCGTCCTAAGCCACGCGCCTCGGATGCACCAGACCGCCATGATGCTGATCGACGCGTTCGAGCCCGAGGGCTTCACCACGCTCGCGAAGGACTCCATCTTCATGATGCCGCACCTCGGCGTGCTCAGCTCGGTGCACGAGCGGGCGGCGATGGAGGTGTTCGAGCGAGACTGCCTGGTGCTGCTCGGAACCTGCGTGGCCGCGAAGGGCGAAGGCAAGCCGGGCAAGTCGTGCTTCAAGTACTCGATGAGGGGCGACCACTCGGTGGAGGGCTCGATCGCCTGGGGCGACGTGGTGCTGCTCGAGCTCGGTCCAGGCCAGACCGCCGAGATGGAGGTTTCGCCCGTGCGGGGCGTCGATCTCGGCAACGGTCCGGGCAAGTCCGTCACCCGCACCGTCAAGGGAGGCACCGTCGGCGTGGTGCTCGACGGCCGAGGCCGACCACTCCGGTTGCCCGAGGATCACGCCGAGCGACGACATGCGGTGGCGGATGCGATCGCCGCGCTCGACCTCTATCCCGAGATGCCGAACCATCCGCCGACGACCGCACCCAGGGAGGCCGCGTCGACCGACGCGTGAGACGATCCATGGCGAAGGCCTACACCCCCGGACTCAAAGTGGCCGCTCGGACCACGCATCTCGCTCGCCGCCTCCTCCCCATCCGAGGCGAGGTCAAGGTGTCGGCGGGCGACGTGGTCGAGGCGGGCGACGTCGTCGCCGAGACGTTCATGGAAGGCGACGTCACGCCGATGAACATCGCGAACCGACTCGGCTGCTCGCCGGGGGAGGTGCCCGGTCTGATGCTGAAGGCGCCGGGCGACCCGGTCGAGAAGGGCGAGGCGATCGCCCAGTCCAAGGGCATCTTCGGCCTGTTCAAGGGCGAGGTCGTGGCCGATGCGGGTGGAACCATCGAACAGGCGTCCGCCGCCACCGGTCAGGTGATGATTCGCGGGGCCGCGATTCCGGTCCAGGTTCGGGCGTATCTCAGCGGAACCGTGGTTGAGGTGCTCGACGCCGAAGGATGCGTGGTTCAGAACGACGTCTTGATGATCCAGGGCATCTTCGGAATCGGTGGTGAGACCGAGGGCGCGATCATCGTGGCCTGCGACGACCACGCGACGACGCTCGAGGCGTCGATGATCACCGAGGGCATGGCGGGATGCGTGGTGCTCGGTGGCGCCCGCATGACCGCGGCCGCCCTGAAGCGGGCGATCGAGGTCGGTGCCGCCGCGGTCGTCTCGGGCGGCATCGACGACCAGGATCTCAAGGAGCTCCTGGGTCGGGACCTCGGCGTTGCCATCACCGGCAACGAGACGATCGGCCTCACCGTGATCGTGACCGAAGGATTCGGCGACATCGCCATGGCGGCTAGGACCTGGCGGCTTCTCGCCGACAAGGCCGGTCGCACGGCGAGCGTGAACGGCGCGACGCAGATTCGCGCCGGCGTGATGCGGCCCGAAATCCTGGTGCCGCTCGAACCGGGCGAAAACGAGCAGGAGGTCGATCCGTCGCTCGCGCATGAAGCCGGCGTGCTGGAGATCGGCACCACGGTACGGGTGATCCGCGACCCCTACTTCGGAAGGCTCGGGAAGGTCTCCGCCCTGCCGGCCGAACCCGCGATCCTCGGATCCGGATCGAAGGCGCGGGTGCTCGAAGTCGAATTCTCGGATGGAAGCACGGCGGTCGTGCCTCGGGCCAACGTGGAACTCATCGAGGGCTGATGCGTTGAACGTACACCAGACGAGTTGGCGAGCGGGGAGAGGCCTGCGACGCATCGCACTGGCGACGATCGCACTGTTCGCGGCCCCGTCCTTCGCGATGGCGGCGCCGCCCGCACCGACCAATGTCGAGGCGTCCGACGTGACCGGTGACAGTGGAGGCCAGGCGATCGTGACCTGGTCGGCCCCGGCGAATGCCGCCGACATCACCGGCTTCCAGGTCTGGCGCAGCGAGACGTCCGGCGAGACCGCGGCCCGGAACGCCTCGGAACGGACGGCCGCCCTCGCTGCGGCCGAAGCACAGGCGTTTGAGAACGAGCAGAAGCGACTCGTCGATGTCGAGGGGCTTTCACCCGAGGAGGCGGCACCCCAGTCCCGTGCCGTCGCACGGCAGGCCGCGATCGGGCTGGCCCGCACCCCGGATGCCTTGACGGTCACTGAGACCGGTCCGCATGGCACGCATTGGCTGCTCGTCGACACCGTGTCGCCGAACGTCGATTCCCTGGTGGTCTCCAAGCTCGATCCGACCACGTCGTACACCTTCATCGTGTACTCGGTCGCGCCCGACGCGAGCGGTCGTCCCGAGCGCAGCGCGGCGTCCGAGCCCAGCAACGCGGTCGAACCCGTGGCGGCGGTCCTAAACCTCTACCGTCTTCCCCTCCTGATCATCCTGCTCGCCCTCTGCGGCGTGGTGCTTCTCTTCATCCTGCTCGCACGTCGCGGCATGCCGCTCAAGATCCGGACCATCGCTGGCCTCGCGGCGGTCGACGAGGCGGTGGGTCGGGCGACCGAGATGGGTCGTCCGATGCTCTACATCAACGGCATCCAGGACATGGACGACCTGCAGACCGTCGCGGGCGTCACCGTGCTCGGTCGAGTCGCCAAGACCGCGGCCGAGTACGACGCGAAGATCGAGGTGCCCACCAGCCGATCGCTCGTGATGAGTGCGGCCCGGGAGACGGTCCAGGCGTCGTACCTGACCGCGGGTCGGAGCGACTCCTACAACCCCGACCTCATCTACTACGTCACCGACGAACAGTTCGGCTTCACCGCGTACGTCTCCGGACTCATCGTCCGCGACCGACCGGCGGCCTGCTTCTACATGGGTGCCTTCTTCGCCGAGAGCCTCATCCTCGCGGAGACGGGCAACTCGGTCGGTGCGATCCAGATCGCGGGTACCGCGATGCCCAGCCAGCTGCCGTTCTTCGTGGCGGCCTGCGACTACACGCTGATCGGAGAGGAGTTCTTCGCGGCGAGCGCGTACCTCTCGGGGCAGCCCGACCAGCTGGGCAGCCTGAAGGGTCAGGATCTCGGGAAGATCCTGGTCGGTGTGGTCCTCATCGTCCTGGTGACGCTCGCGACGATCGCGGCGGTCACCGGAAGCGAGCAGATCGAATCGTTGGTCTCGACCATCAAGACAGTCATCCTGGGCGGCTAGAGGAGCTCCGCACGTGTTGAAGCGAAACGTACCACTCCTCATCACCGGACTGATCGGGGTCTTCCTGATCGTCGCGAACTTCTTCCCGTCGCTTTCCGCGATGAGCGAGGACTTCACGGTGTTCTTCGGGATCATCGCCGCGATGGCGTTCGTGCTCGGCGGCGGCAGCCTCCTCAAGGTGCATCTCAAAAAGATCTCCGACCGGAACGCGGGCTGGGCCTACTCCCTGATCGTGCTCGGAACTTTCGCCATCACGCTGGCGGTCGGTCTGCTGAAGATCGGGGTCCCGCCGAACCCCGGCTTCCCGGACAAGCCCTGGTCCGGTTCCGTGAACGCGGACGGCACCGCGTTCGAGTGGATCTACGAATACGCCTTGAAGCCGCTGTCGGCGACGATGTTCGCGATGCTCGCGTTCTACATTGCGTCCGCGGCGTTCCGAGCGTTCCGGGCGAAGAACATCGAGGCGATCCTGCTCCTCGGCACGGCGTTCATCATCCTGCTCGGTCGAACCTTCGCCGGCTACTACCTGACGGGGTGGATCCCGATCGACGGGCCGTTCAGCGGGCTCCGAATCGAGGAGCTGAGCGTCTACATCATGCAGGTCTTCAACACGGCGGGAAGCCGGGCGATCATCATCGGCATTGCCCTCGGCATCGCGAGCACGAGTCTGAAGATCCTGATGGGTCTGGACCGGTCCTATCTCGGTGGAGGGAACTGAGCCATGAGCATGGTCGACCGCCTCGCCAACATCGATCGTCGCTGGATCTTCCTGATGATGGGACTCGCCGTCGCGGTGCCGATCATCTATATCGGCATCACGGGCAAGACGCTCCCCGAGCAACCCACGCCGCTCGCACAGGCGGCCTTCGACGAGCTCGACAAGCTTCCGCCCGGCAGTCGCATCCTCCTCGCCTGGGACTTCGATCCCGCCAGCGAGGGGGAACTGGGACCGATGGCGACGTCCTTCGTCCGCCAGTGCTGCCAGCGGGGCCATCGGATGTATTTCCTGACCCTCTGGCCGGTCGGGACGCAGATGATCCAGAAGACGGCGTCGCTGGTGATCGACGGCTTCTACCCCGATCTCGAATACGGCACCGACTGGGTCGACCTCGGGTTCAAGGCGGGCAACGAGGCGGTGATCAAGACGATCGCCACGGACTTCGGTCAGATGTTCCCCAACGACTCGCGTGGAACGCCGATCGAATCGATTCCGATGATGGACGGGATCGTGAGCATCTCGAGCTTCGACGCGATCGTGAACGTGAGCGCCGGGTATCCGGGAAGCAAGGAGTGGGTGCTGTACGCCGCCACGCCCTACAAGAAGCCGCTGTTGGTCGGTTGTACGGGCGTCCAGGCTCCGCAGATGTATCCATACGTTCCGCTGCAGGTGCAGGGCCTTCTCGGTGCGATCAAGGGGGCGGCGGAGTACGAATCCGTCGTCAACGCATGGGTTCGTCGCGACACCGTCGAGACCCTTCTCGAGGAGGCGGGGGTGGACGGCGCGGATGCCGGGACCCTGACGAAGGACTTCTTCGACGATCCCGAGAAGCTCAAGTCGTGGTTGGCCGAGCCGGCCGCGGGTGGATTGACCGAAGCCAAGCGTGCGAGCCTGGTTCAGGCGGTGCAGGGGGTCGAGCCGGGGATCTTCCTCGAGGCCCAGCGTCGCATGGGACCCCAGCTGGTCGCACACCTGCTGATGATCGCGCTCATACTCGCGGGTAACGCGGTCTACTTCGTCACTCGACGCCGAGGAGGTGCGCGATGAGTCGCCAAGCGATCGGCCTGATCGTCGTTCTTCTTCTCTTCGTCGGCCTCCTGGTCGTTCGGGCCGGGATCGGCAAGGGCATGGGCCGGGTGTACAGTGAACGCGAGTCCGTCGCGATGGTCCAGGTCGAGATTCCGATCCTGGACGTCGTCGAGGGAGAGGCGAAGGGGACGGTGGGGACCGAGTCGGTCTGGGTCCCGGCGGCCTCCGACGACGCGGTCGACTTCGCCAGCGCGGATTCCCCCCGCGTCGAGTGGGAGACCACCACGCCGATCAAGCCCGGCACGTACTTCCAGGACCCCTCGAATGCCGCGTTCGAGCTCGACTGGCCCCGCACCATCGGCATCTGGGTCGCGGCCCTGTTCACCCTGGCGATCTTCTCGTTCCTCTACAAGGACAACGCGATCTACAAGATCGCCGAATCCGTCGTGGTCGGGGTCTCCGCCGGCTACGCGATGGTGATCGGATTCTGGGACATGCTCGTGCCGAATCTGCTCGGGAAGCTCGTACCGATGTTCGTGCAGACGCACTTCATCCCCGGCATGACCGACACCTCGGTGAACTGGCTGTACATCATCCCGGCCGTCTTCGGCATCCTCCTGCTGATGCGGCTCGCGCCGAAGGGACAGTGGTTGAGCCTCTGGGCGCTCGCCTTCATCGTGGGTACCACGGCGGCGATCCGCATGGTGGGCTACATCGAGGGCGACTTCCTCAGCCAGATCAACGCCACGGTGATGCCGATCTACCAGGTCGTGGAGGGGGCGAACGGCTCGGTCGACGTCTACTCGACGATCTGGGCGAGCATCCGGCAGTTCATCCTGCTCATCGGCGTGCTCGCGTGCCTGACCTACTTCTTCTTCAGCGTCGAGCACAAGGGCGTCGTCGGTGGGGTCGCCAGGGTCGGCATCTGGTTCCTGATGATCACCTTCGGTGCGGCGTTTGGCTTCACGGTGATGGGCCGAATCGCCCTGCTGGCCGCTCGATTCGAATTCCTCTTCGACGACTGGTTGTGGCTGATCGATCCGACGAATCAGCGAACGATCCCCGACGCGGTCGCCGTGCTCGGAATGTGACGGGCCGAAGCGACGTCAGAAAATAGGCGGGTTGAATCGGTCGAGGTCGAATCGACCGCTATGTTCGTGTCTACTCAGAAGCGGGGCTTCGGAGCGAGGCGGAACGCCTCGGCGAAGTGATGGAGATGATCGATGGGCGGACGAAAGGGGCCCGAGCCGCAGGATTCGGGCTGTCGTTGGCGGTGGTCGTCGGATGCGGCGGTCGCGCGACGGCCGAGTTGCTGACCGGGTGGAACTTCGACAACGTGGAATCGGGGAGTCTGGTGGTCGATGCGACCATCGGCGGTGGTGTCCTGGATCTCGGATCGCTGCAATCGGTGTCGACCACGTTCCAGGGGACGACCCTGAACGCGTTGGACACGTGGGACGCAGGAGAGGCGTTGGCGTTCGCGGGAGCGCCCCCGGAGGGGGGTGGCATGACGTTCTCCCTCTTCGACGTCGTGGGACCGATCGACGTTTCATTCGCGGCGAGACGGAGCGAGACGGGGGCCAGGTGGGTCGACGCGGAGCTCTGGGACGGATGGGGTTGGGTTCCCATGACGACGTTCGACATCACTACCGAATGGGCCGTTCATGCGGTGGAGATCGACGCCGTCCCGGAGAATGGTCGTCTCTTCGTCCGGTTGACGCCGGCGGGAACGACCTCCTCAGGTGGGACCATTCGATTCGACAACCTGAGGGTGGATGGGGTGGTACCGGCTCCCGGGGGACTGGCCCTCGCGGCGTTCGGTGTCGGTTTGCGTCGGCGACGGCGGCACGAGTGAGGAGACCGGCGAGGTCGGTGCGAGACGGTGGTCCCGGGTCCACCCTCTCCACCGATCTTCGCCGGGTCGATCTCAGCCGTCGTGTCTACGAACGCCGTCGCTCGGGGATAGGCGTCGAAGCGCAAGGGTTCGAGCCAGATCCACGGCGGCTCGCATCGAACCGGGGTTCGCCTGATCCTTGCCCGCGATGCCGAAGGCCGTGCCGTGATCGGGACTGGTTCGGACGATCGGCAGTCCGAGCGTGACGTTGACCGCATCCTCCCAGCCGAGCAACTTGACCGGGATGAGGCCCTGGTCGTGGTACATCGCCACGACCAGATCGACGTCGCCGTTGGCGGCATCGATGAAGATGGTGTCGGCGGGGTGCGGTCCGGTGGCTGCGATGCCCTGACGCACCGCCACCTCGACGCCCGGGGCGATCACTCGGCCGTCCTCGTCGCCGAGCAGACCATTCTCGCCCGCGTGAGGATTGAGGCCGCACACCGCGATCTTCGGCGCCGCGACGCCGAGGTCGCGGGCGAGTTCGTGTGCGAACTCGATGCACTCGTGTACACGCCCGATCGTCAGCACGTTCTTCACGTCCATCAGGGGGACGTGGGCGGTCGCGAGCACGACCCGAAGCTTCGGCGAGACGAAGGCCATCGCGTGGTGCTTCGATTTGGTGCGGTGGGCGAGAAGTTCGGTGTGGCCGGGCCATCTGAAGCCCGCCAGGGACCAGGACTCCTTGCAGATCGGGCCGGTGACGATCGCATCCACCCGTCGCGGATCGGTCGATGATCGCTGCGCGTCCGCGATGGCTTCCTCCACGAACGCCTTTGAGAGGTGACCCGCCGTTCGGTGGGGTCCCGGTTCGGACGGGGGGAGGAAGTCGGTCTCGTCGAAGTCGACGACGGTGACCGGTGGCAGCAGGTTTCCGCTCGCTCGTTCGCTCGAGTGGGCGACCCGGTACCAGTACGGGCGGATGCTGGAACGATCCGCGGCCAACGTCAGAAGCTCGTTGCGGCCGTAGACGATGAACCGAGCCTCGCGGTGAAGCGCGGGGTCGGCGAGCGCCTTCACCACCACCTCCGGTCCGATGCCCAGGGGATCGCCCATCGAGATGCCAATGACGGGGATGTCGTTCGAATCGGCCATGGGATGATTCTACGCCGCAGCCCCCCGGTATCGGCGACCGAATTGGAAGATGACGCGGTGAATCAGCGACTCGTCGCGTTCGAGACCTCAGGGACGAACGTCGATCGTCGAGCGTCCCGAACGAAGAAGTTCGAAGAGAATCTGGGCATCGGCCTCACGCACCTGCATGGATCCGGAGGTCGGTTGCGCACCGAATTCGATTTTCGGACCCGTTCCATGGAGACCGAAGCCCTGGTACTTGGGGTCGCCCCGAAGCGAAGGGTCCGCGGGTTCGAGCCCGATCCAGAATTCGCCGACCGGATTTCGCGGGTCGGCGGCCGACCACCGCACACCGCTCGCCGGATCGGTCCAGCTCGGGTTCGTTCGCTTGGACCCCTTTCGAACCTGGAACAGGATGTCGGGCGTGAGATCGTCTCGTCCGAGGATCACAGGCACGACGAGCAGGAGGTGACGAGTGCCGTCGATCTCCTGATGGACCGCGAGATCGCCGTTGCTCCGGTCGGCCACGACATGAAAGAGGCCGCGTGGAAGCCAGATTTCCTGGTTTTCCCTGATTCGATTCAGATCCTTGATGCCGTTGATGCGGGCGACGAAGTCAAGATTGGTCGTGACATCGTGCTTTCGAACGATGCGACTCATCGCGTCGCCTCGCTTGATCCGATACGGCGTCGCGTATGGCGAACCGGATCGCTTCGCATCGACCAGCAGCGTGGCGTTCGCCAATCGCTTCGAGAGGAGCTGAGCCGTCCTGCGGTCGTCTCCGACCAGTCCCCGGGTCCATGCTTCGGTCAGGAGCCTTCGTGCCGTGAGCGGATCGTCGTCCGCCTTGCCGAGCGCGTCGGCGAGCGTCGAGGCGCCCGAGGACGTAGGGGCCGGCGCAGGGCGGACGGAGACGCGCGGAACGGCGGTCTTCTTCGGGGGGGCGTCGCGATCGGGCTCGGCCGTCGATGCGGTATTCGGTGCTGATCGTCCCGCGGCCGGTTCCGACGTGGAAGCGGGCGTGCGTATCGAGTTGGACGAGTCGCGAGCGGATGTCCGGTCGAGATCGACCGGACCGCCGCCCTGGTTCGTCGACGCGTTGGCGACGTCCTGGGGCGGCGTGGTCGTCCTTGGTCTCCGCTCGGCGACGACGGGAGGAGCCGATGAGGTCGTCGCGGTGGTGGGGCGTGTCCGCGGGGTCCGAGGTCGGGTCACCGGGTCGAGCGATCTGGTGGTGGGAGTTCGGTCGGAGTTCGAGGCCGGTCGCGCGGTGGTGGTGGCGTCCTCGGTCGCGGATGCGACCTGCTGGTCCTCGGCGGGCGTCGTGAACCACCACCAACCCGTGCCGACGATCGCGACGAGGAGGAGGAGGAGGAGCCAACGACCCGGACGTCGTCGTCTACGCCGACTCATGTGACTGCGTCGGCTTCCGCTTCGGATGGATTGACTCGCGAGGCCCATGTCGAGAAACGGCTCCAGACTGCGTTGCGGCGGGAAGACGGGCGAGAAGCCGGAACGCCTCTCACTTGGAATCATCGGTCAGATCCCGTGGCGAGGTCGAGAATCCGGCCCGGACGGCTCAGAAGTCGGAGCCGGCGACCACCCGATGGACCGGGAGATCGTGCGATTCGACCGAGAGGGCCTCGACGATCTGCACGGCATGGCAGACGCCGACCCGCGGTGTCCTCGGTGGAAGCGAGGCCAGCCATCGATCGTAGTACCCACCGCCCCGCCCGAGACGAGCCCCGTCCGTGGTGAAGGCGACGCCCGGAACGATCACCAATCCGAGGGCGTCGGTGGAGACCACTGGCGCGACCGGTCGGGGCGATCGAAGTCCGTACCGATCGGTGTCGAGATCGTCGTCGTGCAGTGAACTCAACGCCGCAGCCTCCATCCGACCTCGGTCCGGGCCGACGCGAGGCGCGGCGACCTCGATCCCCGCCTCGATCCACTCCGAGATGACGGGATCCAGGGAGAGTTCGTGCCCGTCGGCCAGATACGCGAAGACGCATCGCACCGAGTGCTCGCGCACCCAGCTTCGAAGCGTCTCGTGGACCGATGCCTCGCTCCGTCGACGCTGCTCGACGGACAGGCTCCGCATCCGGTCGAGGATGCGCTTCCTGAGATGGTGTTTGGGATCGGACGCCGTCATCGATCCGAGGACCCCGTGCCGGCGTCGAGGTACCGGGGCATCGGTGCGTCCGCATCGGCGTCCGAGGATCGGTCGGTGCGCTTGGCGTGCGGCTTCAGGGACTCCGGGACGGCGCGATCGAGATGGTTCTCGACGTCCGCCATGGCGCTCCAGATAGCCTCTGCCGTCGCACGGCTCTTGGGCGCCCGGGCCATGTGGATCGCGGCCTGGGCCAGCGTCAGCTGGCCCTCGGGCATGCCGATCCGTTCGACGACCTGCCAGGCGGCGGCCGCGACGCCGAGTGCCGAAGGATCCGCCGGTCCGACGTCCTCGCTCGCGAAGATCGCGATTCGACGGGCTATGAAGCGCGGATCCTCGCCGGCGTGGAGCATGCGGGCGAGCCAGAAGAGCGCACCGTCCGGATCGGAGCGACGCATCGACTTGATGAAGGCACTGATCGTGTCGTAGTGGGCGTCGCCCGCGCGATCGAACAGGATCGCGGTCGACCCCAGGCAACTCGTCACGTCGTCCGCCTCGATCCGATCCCCGTTCGAGATCGCCCGATGGCCTGCGACCTCCAGGATCGACAGCGCTCGTCGAGCGTCGCCTCCGCTTACCCGGGCGATGAGCTCGACCGCGTCGGGAGAGATCTCGACCGACGGTGCGTTCAGGCCGTGCGTCTCCGAGAGCGCGCGTCGAACTAGACGCCCGATCGCCTCGCGGTCCAGCGTGTGCAACTCCAGGACGGTGGCTCGACTGGTCAGCGCCGCGTTGACCGCGTACCAGGGATTTTCCGTGGTGGCTCCAATCAGGGTCAACGTGCCGCGTTCGACGTCGCCGAGGAGCGCATCCTGCTGGTTCTTGTTGAAGCGATGGATCTCGTCGAGGAAGAGGACCGTTCGTCTTCGATCGTCCCCGAGGCGTCGGCGGGCGGCGGCGAGGATCTCTCGAATGCGCGGGACTCCGACCTGGGCCGCGTTCTCGACTTCGACCTGCGCGTCGATCGCCTCCGCCAGAAGGCGCGCGAGCGTGGTCTTTCCGGTTCCCGGCGGACCATGAAGGACGAGCGAACCGGGAAGCCCGGCATCAACCAGCCGACGAAGCAGCCCATCCGATCCGAGCAGATGGGACTGACCTTCGACCTCCTCGAGACGCCGTGGCCGCATTCGATGAGCCAGGGGCTCGGCGGTTCGAAGGTTTTCGTCCCGTCCTTCCTGCCAGAGATCCTCGTTCATGGTCGCATCGTAGCCTTCGAAGGTCTGTTTCCCGGTTATTCGGAACGACCGATGGGGAGGAACTTTGATTGTGACGATGGACCGATGACCGGATTCGGGTGACAATACCCCCTTCGGTCGTTCTCACGCTCGGTCAGCGAGCCTCTTCCTGCTTCCTGGAACCCCATGCCATGTGTGGAATCGTCGCCTACATCGGAGACCGTGATGCCACTCCCATCCTCATCGAGGGATTGAAGCGTCTGGAGTATCGAGGATACGACTCGGCGGGCGTCGCGGTGCAGTCGCCCGACGGCGAGATCACCGTGACTCGAACCGTCGGACGCGTTCGGGTTCTTGAGGAGGCGATCGAGGCGCAGGGCGGGCTCTCGGGACCGGTTGGCATCGCCCATACGCGATGGGCGACGCACGGTGGTGTGACCGAGGCGAACGCGCATCCCCACCGAGACGATTCCGAACGTGGTCATGGGATCACGATCATCCACAACGGCATCATCGAGAACTATCAGTCGTTGCGGACATGGCTCACCGAGAAGGGTCACGTCTTCTCGAGCGAGACCGACACCGAGGTCCTGGCGCATCTGATCGGCGAGGTGTATCGCGGCGATCTGGAGAAGGCGGTCCAGGCCGCGCTGCGCGAAGTCGAAGGCGCTTATGCGATCGCGGTTATCTCCGCGGAGGAGCCGGGCGTCATGGTGGTCGCCCGCAAGGGGTCGCCGCTCATGGTCGGGGTCGGCAAGAACGAATACGTGGTCGCCAGCGACCAGAGCGCGATCGTCGCCCACACCAACCAGGCCTTCACGCTCGAGGACTACACCGTCGCGAAGCTGACCCGCGACACGTTCCGGACCTCGACCATCGACGACATCGAGATCTCCGCCGAAGTCCGCGAGCTCGAGGTCGAGATCGAGCAGATCGAGCTCGGTTCGTACGACCACTACATGCTCAAGGAGATTCACGAACAGCCTCGCGCGCTGCGGACCTGTCTTCAGGGACGCATCGACGAGCGGTCCGGGCAGGTCGTACTCGGCGGCGTCGCCGAGCACGCTCGGGATCTCGCCCGGGCGAAGCGGATCGTGTTCGTGGGGCAGGGGACCGCGCTGCACGCGGCGATGATCGGCGAATACCTCATGGAGGATCTCGCGAAGATCCCGACCGAGGTCGAGTTCGCGAGCGAGTTCCGCTACCGGAATCCGATCGTCGAGGAGGGCACGGTGGTCGTCGCGATCAGCCAGTCCGGCGAGACCGCCGACACCCTCGCGGCCCTCGAGGAGGCGCGACAGCGCGGCGCGATGGGACTCGGCGTGGTGAACGTGGTGGGATCGACGATCAGTCGCGACACCGACGCCGGCGTGTACCTCAGGGTCGGCCCGGAGATTGGGGTCGCCAGCACCAAGGCGTTCGTGGGACAGGTGATGGTCTCGGCGATGCTCGCCGCGTTCATCGGAAGGAGACGATTCCTCTCGCACGAACAGCTTTCGACCGTCATGCGGGAGATGAACGAGATCCCCGGGAAGATCGAGCGGGTTCTGGAACAGGGCGATCTCATCAAGGAGGCCACCAAGCGTTTCATCGAACGCGAGAACTGGCTCTTCCTGGGGCGAGGCGTGAACTACCCGGTCGCGATGGAAGGTGCGCTGAAGCTCAAGGAGATCAGCTACATCCATGCCGAGGGGATGCCCGCGGCGGAGATGAAGCACGGCCCCATCGCGCTGATCGACGAAGGCATGCCCGTGGTGTTCATCGCCACGCAGAACAGCCAGTACGAGAAGGTCGTCTCGAACATCGAGGAGGTGCGTAGTCGCGGTGGTCATGTCATCGCCGTGGCGACCGAGGGTGATCGCGAGATCGAATCGCTCTGCGAGGCGGTGTTCCACGTCCCGGATGTCATCGAGCCGCTGCAACCGCTGGTGACCGTGGTCCCTCTGCAGCTTCTGGCCTACCACGCGGCGGTCCTTCGGGGCAAGGACGTGGACAAGCCGCGAAACCTCGCCAAGAGCGTCACGGTCGAATAGCCCAGGCGTGCACATTGGCATCTCGAACTCCCCGATCACCTCAGCCGGGAGCGTCTACGGATGTCGGGGCCGGACGTGGCGGCGGGGAAAATTGCGGACCGCTGAATCCACGTTTCTTGATCTACGAAAATTCGGTGCACGGGGGCCGCTGCCGGCGTCCGATCATGGAGACCAACGACATGACCAAGCTGCGAAAGACGGGTGCTCGGATCACGGGGGCCGTTGCGGGCCTCGCCCTCGGACTGATGGGGGCGGCCTGCGCTCAGTCGATGCCGGTCACCGACGAATTGAAGCAGAAGTGGGAGGACAAGACCATCTTCGATCTCGAAGCACGTTCCCTCGACGGCAAGCCGGTTCGGATGGCGGATTGGAAGGGCAAGGCGGTACTGATCGTGAACGTCGCGAGTCGGTGCGGCTTCACCGGACAGTATCGAGGTCTTCAGGCCCTGAGCGAGGAGTTCAAGGATCGCGGCCTCGTGGTGGTCGGATTTCCGTGCAACGACTTCGGCGGTCAGGAGCCGGGATCGGCCGAGGAGATCCAGAAGTTCTGTACCAGCCGGTACGAGGTCGACTTTCCGATGATGGAGAAGATCTCGACCAAGCCGGGAAAGAGCCAGAGCCCCATCTACGAGTACCTCGGGACCAAGACCGGCAAGCTGCCCGGTTGGAACTTCTGCAAGTATCTCGTCTCCAGCGACGGGACCACCATCGAGTTCTTCGACAGTCGGGTCGACCCGACGGGTTCGAAGATGAAGGCGGCGGTCGAGAAGGCGCTCCCGAAGAAGACCTCCACCGCGACGGCCGCCCCGACCGACTGATCGGTTTCGATCAGGAAGGGATGCCGTGGTCGGCCCGGGGGAGATCCACGCCCGTCAACCACCATCTGGCTGGAAGCAACGCCTGGACGACCGCGGCGCTCGTGACCAGCGCGAACGCGGTCGCTGCACCGACGCCACCGAGTCCGATGGCGGCGGCCGCGAGGCCGAGTTGAGTGACCGACGCATCGCTGGCGAGCATCGAGATCCTCCATCCCGTGCCGCGGGTCGACCGCGTCGGTCCGGTCTCGAAGCGAAGTCCGACCAGCCAGCCCAACGCCCGTCCGTCGCCGGCGACAATCGTGAGGATCACGACGAGGAGCATCGACGTCTCCAGGAGCACTTCGATTCTCAGGACCGCGAGGGCGGCGAGAGCGGGTATCACCAGGCGTTCCACGGCCCTCGATGCCCGCCTGCGGACGTGGCGAGGAATCCGGTTTGGAAGCAGGAATGGCACGAGCGCGACCACCAGCACCGACCACGCTGGGGTTCCCGCCAAACCCGCGGCGAGTGCCCAGCCGCATCCGACGATGATTGCCCCTCGGTTTCCTTGGGCTGCGATCGTCGATGCCCCGTATCGGTGCAGAAGGGCACGTGATCGATGGGGAATCGACCAGCTTCCACAGGAGACGCAGGCGGCGGTCAGAAGCACCGGAGCGGAGAACGGGTCCTCCCCGAGCATCCGCATCGTGACGAGCGTGGCCAGACCCGGAAGAACGCCGCACCAGGCGGCGAGACCCGCGGGGCCGGGTCGAACAACGTCGATTCCCGCGCCGATTCTCGACAGCAGGATCAGGAGGGTGGCCCCTCCGACGAGGCAGATCGACCAGGGGCGAGCATGGGCGATCGTCTCCCGAGCGACACGTTCCTCGAGGTCAGCCAGCGCGATCCGTCTTTCGTTCGCCCCTTCGGTCAGCATCGTGGGATCCAGCTCGCTCGATCCGGCGGCGAGTTCCCAGGCGCGATATTCGCTCCTGGCCGCCCTGAGCTCGCGTCTCGCCTCGGTCGCGCCGAGCACGAGGTCGGACCACGATTCCGGTGCGATCCGACCCGCCACCGTCGGGCCGCAGAGGATCCCCGCGAGCAGACCCGCGAGAATGCTTCCCTGGCGGAATCCCAGGCGTCCGAACGCCACGCCCGCCGCGATCGCCAGCCCGACGACGAGCGCGAGCACGGAAAAGTTGGGAAGGAGCTGGGGCATGGCCGAGTCGACGTAGAGTACGTGCTTTGGAGGACTCCCATGTCGTCGAACCGTTCGAAGCGTCCGATCCACCGTGTCGCGTTCGCCTGCGTTCTTTCGACCCTTGCGGGACTGGTCGCGCCGAATGCCGCGCGAGGCGATGCGCTCGA
>PKCT01000092.1 GCA_002862325.1 Phycisphaerae bacterium | reverse complement strand
TCCTCGCGGCTTGCGGCCTCCACGTCCAGCGGTCGTCGGAGAGATTGCCGCTCATCTACGCGAGGGGCATCCCCGACGGTGATGACAACCCCGAGCCTCGGCCGAGCATTTCGAGACTCGCGCAAAAGTCTCCGTCATGATGTCTCGGGGGTGTCGAATCGGAGTCTTTCGACCGCTTCGGTCTGGGCGGATCTCAGCCGCTCGAGCAGCGGGTCCGGGCGGGTTCCAGCGCCATCCGCCAGACTGAAGCCGATGGCGAGCGCTTCGGAGGGGCCGATGTCCTCGAGAGGACGAGCGAGTTGAAACTCGTCGATCCGTTCGAGTCTCGCCAGGAGCCCCTGGCGTTCGAGTCCGTTGAGAAGGGCGCGGGCCAGGTGATGGTCGAGTCCGAGTTCCGTGGCGATCGATTCCGTTCGGACCGGTTCGCCTCGCCTGAACGATTCGCCCGCCTCCCGCAGCACGGAGATCGCGATCGCCGGATCGACGAGTCCTTCGTGCCGATCCTCGCTGGAGAGCACCTCGACGCCTCGTCCGCGCAGGGTCTGGATGATCGTGGAGATTTCGAGCCCGAAGAGCACGAACACCCACATGAGGTACATCCAGAACATGAAGAGCGGAATGAGACCGAGCGATCCGTAGAGCCGGTTCAGCGTGAGCGCATGGCTCGTGTAGACACCGAGCAGATTCTTCGCGGCTTCGATCAGGATGGCGGCGACCAGGGCGCCGATCATCGCCGGCCGGACCTCCACGCGGGTGTTGGGAACCCACAGATACGCCATCAGAAGGAGCAGCCAGATGACGGCGGTGCCGGTGACGAGATCGATCACGCCGAGGAGCCACGGCCAGGCGGGAAGCATCGATTTCATCGACACGAATTCGCCGGTCAGCGCCGGGAAGACCCCGAGCAGGGCGGTGGGGAAGGTCAGGAGGAACCAGTAGATCAGCAGGCGTCGGAGCCAGGACCGCCCGCTGGGTGCCCGATAGATGTGGTTGAAGCCGTTCTCGATCGTGACCAGCACCCACATCGCGCTGAAGGCGACGACGGCGAAGCCGACCCATCCGAGTGCGGCGAGATTCACGGTCCCGGCTCCGGCCACCAGTTCCTCGAGCCACGAGCCCAGGTCGCTGGTCGCGTTGTCCGCGGTCGGGGCCAGGCGGACGCTACCGAGCCCGAGTTCCTCGATCGCCGAGCGGACGAAGGCGGGAAATCGTTCCTGAAGGATGCTTCGAGTCACCACCGTCGCGACGACGAGCATGGGCACCAAGCCGAAAAGGACGCGAAAGCTCAGGGCCGCGGCGAGTACCGGTGCCTGGTCCTCCCCGAGGTGCTTGGTGCAGTAGCGGAGCACATCGAGTCCGCGTCGAATGGACCGTTGCATCGAGGTCAGCTGGCCCACCGGTTCCGTGACCGCCAGGCGGAGCCAGTCGATGATTTTGCGGAGGTTGTCGATCATGGGTGGCTCCTCAGGGGGCCGGACAACAGGCTCGGTACACTGATCGGAATGACGACCTCTTCACGTCCCTCAAAACGTCGAAAGAGCGATCGGATCAGGATCCAGAAGGTCCTGGCCGACGCGGGGGTCGCATCGCGTCGAGCCTCCGAAACACTCGTCGAGGACGGTGCGGTTACGGTGAACGGCTCGGTCGTCCAGGGCCTTCCGTGCTTCGTGGACCCTGAGTCCGACGACATCAGAGTACACGGTCGCCGGGTTGAAAAACGTCGTCGAAACCACTACATCATGCTGTTCAAGCCCAAGGGCTACGTGTGCACGTCCAAGGATCCCCAAGGACGGAAGCTCGCCCTGGATCTCGTCGACCATCCGTCGGAGAGCCGGCTCTTCAGCGTGGGACGTCTCGATCTCGAGAGCTCAGGGCTGCTGTTGCTGACCGACGACGGCGATCTCGCCAACCGCCTGACCCATCCTCGCTACGGGGTTCACAAGGGGTACGATGTCACCGTGAAGGGACGGGTCGAGGACGACGTGCTCGACAAGGTTCGTCGCGGTCTCTACCTGGTCGATCGTCGCACCGGCGAAGCGATCAGGACCGCCGAAAGCGACTTCGTCGTGCTTCGCCGCGATCGGGAGCGCACCCGGCTGTTCATCGCCCTTCGGGAGGGCCGGAATCGTCAGATTCGTCGAGTGATGGATCGAGTCGGGCATCCGGTGCGAAAGCTTCGTCGGGTCCAGATGGGACCCCTCAAGCTCAAGGGTCTCGCGGTGGGCGAATGGAGAGAGCTCACGCCAGGCGAACTGCGATCCCTTCGACGCGCCGCTCGCGACACCCAGCCGACCGGAGGCACGGCGCCGAAGGCGAGGACGAAGCAGGTCGGACATCGCTCGGGTCGCCAGGGGGCCGGCGCGAAGTCGGGAAAGAGGCGGGCTCGTCGTTGAGGTTCGGAGGTTTGATCAAAGTGGAGATTCGTCATGCCCATGTATGAGTACGAGTGCGTCGAGGACGGTGCGATCGTCACCCTGTTGCGGCCGATGGCCGATGCCGACAAGCCGGTCGAGGATCCCGAGGGACTCGATCGGACGTTCCGCCGGAGGTACAGCGTCTTCGGCGTCGGGTCGAAGCAGGTCGAGGGATCGGGCCCGGCGCCGCCTCCGATGCCCGGCGTCGGCTGTGGGTGCGGAAAGGCCGCCCATCAGTGCGGTCGTCACAACTGATCCGAGCGCGTACCCATGTCTGGCTCCACCTCCGAGTTCCCGATCGCATCGGCACCCGTCGTCAGGCACGGCGTCGACTTCTCCGGCGCCACCTCCGGAGGTTCCGGCATCCGAATCGCCACCCGAGTCGGCGATGGCGAGGTCTCCGACCTCCGTCGCGTCGACCGGCTTGCGCTTCGGCGGGCGATCCTCGAAGGCCTGGAGGACGATACGACGCACGTGTGGCTGATCGACGCACCGTTCGGGATACCGCGGCCGACTCTGGAGGCCTGCGGCGTCGACGACTCCTGGGAAGCGTCGGTTCGGTGGCTCGCCTCCTTCGGTGATCCCCGCGAATGGCGGCGTGCCGTTCGCCAGAAGAGCCGGAAGGAACCGAAGCGGACCGCCGATCACGCATCGGCGACGCCGCTCGCATCGATGAACCTTCGGGTGTTCAAGCAGACGTGGACGGCGATGGTCGAGGTCCTGTCGCCGTTGGCCGCGGCGGGGGTCAGGGTCGAACCGCTGGCGGGGCCCCGTGGATCCCCGGTCGTGGTGGCCGAGGGGTGTCCGGCGTCACTGCTGAAGCGGGCCGGCGACTCCGCTAAGGGGTACAAGGGACGAGAAGGCTCGCACCGGATGCGACGGGAGGAGATTCTCGAGGGCGCAGCGCGGAGACTCGGTCTGCGAGTGAGTGCCGACGTCGCTGGGCGGTGCTGCGAGGACGATGGCGGTGACGATCTCGACGCCGTTCTCCTCACGGTCGATCCGCTGGTGACCGTGCCTCCATCGGAGGCTCGGATCGAAGGCTGGGTCTATTCCTGAGCGGGATGGTCGCGATTCCGCGGGGTGTGTCGCCCACGTCCTCCCTCGGGCGGATCCGCTCCAAAACGACCGACGGTCCCCAGTGACGGGGACCGTTCAATGCCCAGAAGAGGACTCGAACCTCCACGGGATTTTACTCCCACCAGCACCTCAAGCTGGCGCGTCTGCCAATTCCGCCACCTGGGCTGCGGTCGCTCCGCGGTCGCGGAGGATCGGGAAGTATACCGCGAGCTTCTCCGCTGTCGAGCACCCTCGGTCCTCTACGATGTGGCCATGTCAGAGGACGAGTCCACCAGCCAAGTCGACGGTTCGAACGCCCTCTCCCCGGACGAGAAGACGCTCCGGCTCAACGAGATCTTCCACTCGATCCAGGGAGAGAGCACTCGGGCCGGCGAGCCCTGCATCTTCATCCGGCTTGCCGGGTGCCATCTGCGATGTGCCTGGTGCGACACCGAATACGCGTTTCGGGAGGGCGGTCGACGCTCCATCGATTCGATTGTCGACGAGGTGCTCGCCATCGACTGTCCCCTGGTCGAGCTCACCGGCGGGGAGCCGCTGCTCCAGAAGAACGTTCATGAGCTCGAACGTCGCCTGCTCCAGGCGGGACGGACGGTCCTCATCGAGACGTCCGGAGCGTGCGACATTGAGGTGTGCGATCCTCGGTCGATCGTGATCATGGATCTCAAGGCGCCCTCGAGTGGCGAGGCCGACCGGAACCTCAGCGCCAACCTCGACGCGCTGCGTGGACACCATGAGGTCAAGGTGATCATCGGGACGAGAGAGGACTACGAGTGGGCGCGGGGGATGGTCCGTGATCACGACCTCGCGAATAGAACCGCCGCCGTTCTCTTCAGCCCGGTGTTCACGCAGGCGAAGGGGTTGGAGATCGCCGGTGCCCCCGGACTCGAGCCGCGAAAGTTGGCGGAGTGGATTCTCGCCGACGGGCTCCCGGTCCGCATGCAGCTCCAGCTGCACAAGTTCATCTGGGAACCGTCCACCCGGGGCGTCTGAGCCAGCATCGCGCATGAAAACGGGGGGCCGCCGAAGCGACCCCCCGTGGTATCGATCGTGCGGTCTTCGATCAGGGGCAGGGTCCGAACGAAGACAGGAAGAAACCGAGGTCGGAACCGGTGATGCCCGGCACACCGTCGAGGTCGAAGGCCGGGGAGACCGAACCGAACGCCGCGAGAAGGGCACCGAGGTCCGAGCCGTCGACGACACTGTCGTTGTTGTAGTCGCCGGGGCACTCCGGTGCGGTCTCGCACTCGAAGCTCTCGAGCCGGAAGCCGTCGATGGCGGCTTCGCAGACCGAACCTTCGCCGGTGTCGCAGGCGGTGAATCGGATCTTGAACTGGTCAGTGCCGTTCACGTAGTCGGAGACTCGGAAGGACTGGTCGAACCAGCCACCGCTTGATTGGGTCACCGGACCGACCACTTCCAGGTCCACCCAGCTGGCCCCGTCGTTGTCGGACACCTGAATCGTGAACAGGTCCTCGTTGGGGGCGTTGCCGGTTCCGTCGCCGGTGTTGTCCCACCAGCGGGAGTACTTGATGGTGATTCCCGGCTCCGAGGCGTCTAGGGTCGGCGAGGTCAGGGTGGTACATCCGCCGTCGATGTCGAAGTTGCCGTTTCCGTTCTCGGTCACGAAGCAGATCAGACCGTCGCGGGCCGCTTCGGGTTCGCCACGGGTGTCGGTGCCGGCGGGGTTGCCGCGCTCCCATGCGCCCGCGCTCAGGCCGGGGTCGTTCGACACGATCCAGCCCACGCTGTTGCTCTCGAAGTCGTTCTCGTACGCCAGGATCAGGTCGGTGGCGCCGATCGCGGCGTAGGAGGAGGCGGGGGCGTTGCTCGGATCCGTGATGACCGCGCCGCTCGCGGACGCCGTGACGTAGAAGCTGACTTCGGCTTCGCACTCGACCGCGGGGATGCGAGCGGTGTAGTTGCCGCCAGCGCCGCCCTCAAGGCTCGCGTTGATCCACGGGCCGTTGTCGACGCGGTAGCGGAGATTTTCGGAGCCTGAATCGGGGCTTGCCGAGAACGCTTCGATGCGAACAGGGAACTCGACGCCGTTGCTCGGATCCACGAAGCTGGGGAGTCCGCTCGGGTAGCTGAACCCGAAGAGCTCCAGGTCAGGGACCGGGAGGTTCTTCGCATTTGCGCCGGCTGCGAACTGGACGTAGTCAGGCGTTCCGTTGTTGGTGTCGGCGTCGTCGTCGTTCAGGGACAGCAGGTCGACCACGATGTCGCCGTTGATCGAGGTTCCGTTGTGGAGCGGAATCGAGTTGATGAACGCGTCTTCGATCGAGGTGGTGGGCTTGCCGGCCGAGATGAGGGCGTTCCTGATCTCGTACACGAGGCCGGAGAGGAGCTGACCGCAGGTGTGGATGGCCGAACCGCAGGTCGAACAACCAGAGGAGAACGAGCAGGTGTTGTCCGCGTTGCGGATGCCCGAGGAGCACTGGTTGGTGTAGAAGCCGACCGCGAGTCGGGGGTCGCCGGTCATCAGCACGCCGACCGTGTCACCGGTGCCTTCGCCGTATTCACCCTGGCCCGAGCCGCCGACGTTGACGAGGTGGTGTCCGTACTCGTGGATCACGATCACGTCGGTCGCGGTGTTGGAGCAGCTGCCGCCCGCGTTGTAGAAGTTGATGGAGCCGCCGTCGTAGAAGGCGTTACAGGAGCCTCCCACGCCGGTGTTGATGGTGAAGTTCTGCTGGGTCGAGATGGTCGGGTAGAACGCGTTGTAGGTCAACGCGAAGTTCCGGGTCTCTTCGGCGAAGTAGCTGGTGTTCGCGTAGGCGCGCTGGGCGTCGTTGGAGTTGTTCTGGTTGATGGTCAGCGTGCCGTTGGTCGAGCCCGACTGGAAGGTGCCGGATACGTCGCCCGCGCCGTTGTCGACGTTGAAGAACTGCGTTCGAGCCTCGGCGTTGACGGTGACGCTGCCGTTGCCGCTGTTGGGGATCGTCACGTAGCCGTCGATGTCGGCGACGTAGACGTTTCCACCGACGGTCACGCGGGCGTGGGGAAGAGGCGCGGCACTTTCAGGGCCGCACTCCATCGAGTATCGCTCCGTGCGGTTCGCCTGGACCCGGACGGTGACGTCCGCGTGGAGGATGAGATTCTCTTCGTGGAAGATCTCACCGGTGACCGGATCGGTGATGAAGCGGTACTTCATCCGCTCGCCGAGCATGTCGCTTCCATCGAGGATGAACTCGGCGGCCATGCGGGGCTCTTGGCTCTCGCCGTTGACGCCGGCGAAGACGACCGGTCGCACGCCGGAGATGTCGGCGGTGTTGAATCGGTCGCCCGCGACCTCGGTCATCGAGTCCTGGTTCAACGCGATTCGGTTCTTCGCGCCCACCGCTTCGAACGCACCGAGCGAGGGGATCTGCGAGGAGGCGAGGACCACCGGGTAGCCGGGCTCGTTCTTGACCATGACTCGAAGCGCCGAGTCGTAGACGGGGACACCGTCGATGTGGGGGACGTAGCCGAAGAGCAGGAACTTCGGGTTCAAGGTCACGGGGTCGGTCATGAGCGGAAGCACATGCGACTGATCCTGCCACGGTCCGATCGGAAGAAGCTGGTTGGGATCCAGTCCCCAGAGACCGGCGGCCGCTTCCTGGACGAAGCCGGCGGCCGCGTCCGCGGCGGTCGCGCCGCCGCCGAAGCTCTTTCCGTAGACCCTGGTGATGCGACCGAACTGCTCGCTGAACCGTACGCCGGGGTGGGCCTGCAGGAACACCATGCGATCCATGGCATCGTCCTGGAGGACGGGACGCTGCTTCGGAGCGGGCTTGAGTGGTACGTCGGAGATTCCTCGCTCTGCGGCGGCGAATCCGGTGACGGCCGAGCCTGCGAGTACCGCAGCGATCATCAGTCGGTGCTTGAACTGCATCTGTTCTTCCAAAAGGGTTTTGTTGATCTTTTTCTGCTCATGGAATTGTCCTGGCAAGACCTTTCCACAACAACCTGAGATATCCGATTAACCCGATGGTTCCGCGAAATCGACCGTTTCTAGACTTTGTACCCCAAGGTCCGTTGTTCTTTTAGGACCTTTCCTTGGATGTCTCGATCCCCTTGTTGGCAACCGGAGAGCGTTCGGTCTAGTCTCCAACGCCATGGGTCGAGGACGCAAGAAACCGAATCCAGACGAAGTCGTGATCGAGAACCGGCGAGCACGCCACGACTTTCGCATCGGTGAGACGATCGAATGCGGAATTCGGCTTCTCGGAACGGAAGTCAAATCGATCCGGGCCGGACGTGCGAGCCTCGCCGAGGGGTGGGTCAGGGCGGAGGCCGACCCCCCGAGTCTCAAGCTCAATGGCGTCCACGTCGCCGAATATCCACCGGCTGGCCCGCACCGTCAGCACGAGCCCGTCCGGTCTCGAGGTCTTCTGGCCCACAAGAAGGAGATTCGCGAGCTCGCCAAGGCTCAGGATGGACAAGGGGCGACGCTCGTTCCGCTGAAGATCTATTTCAAGGATGGACGGGCGAAACTGCTCGTCGGAGTCGCCGAGGGGCGTCGAAAGGCTGACAAACGGCAGGAGATTGCCAAGAAGGAAGCCAAGCGAGACATCGAACGCGAACTTCGACGCCGTCGATGACGAACGTTGCTCTACGGACCGTCGATTCCAAGTCGGAAAGCTCAGGCGTCGGGAAGCAGCGGATGATGCGTTCCGATGCGGTGATCTCGGTCGCCACCGAGGCACGCCAGCACCTCCTCGGCGACCTGCTCGGGCGATAGGGCCGAGCCACGCGGCACCATCGACTCATCGAAGAGTGATCGCAGCAGATCCGTTTCGACGACTCCGGGATTGAGCGTGAAGGCTCGGATGCCCGTGTCGCCGGACTCGGCCATGATCGATCTCGTCAACGAGTCGAGGCCCGACTTGCTCGCCGCGTACGCGGTGAAGCCCTGAAAGGGATCGATCGACGCCATGGAAGAGACGTTGACCACGCATCCACGACTTCGACGGAGCAGCGGCCATGCGGTCGCCACCAGAACCACCGGTCCGACGAGGTTGGTCTCGAGGGTCGAACGCAGGAGGCTCGCGTCGGTTTCGTCGATCGGCCGCTGTGGCGCCACTCCGGCGTTGTTCACGATGGCGTCGAGTCGGCCGAAGGTCGATTCGATCCGATCGATGGCCGCGACGCAGGCCTCGTCGTCGCCAAGTTCGACCGGAAGCACGAGGGGTTCGGCGGAGCTCGGGAGCGCTTCGGCGACCGTCTCCAGTCGAGAGGTGGTGCGACCGAGGAGCGCGAGCCGGTAGCCCTCGTCCGCCAGTGCGCTCGCGGTGGCCCGACCGATGCCTCGGCCCGCGCCGGTGACCAGCGCGACCGGTGCAAGCTCGTTCGAGGAGTCAGCCACCGGTCAGTCTCATCACATCGTTGAAGAAGGTCACCACGAAGAGGGTGCCGATCAGGGCCAGGCCGAGCAGCGCCGCGGCGTTCTGGAAGGCGATCGACGGCGGTCTGCCACGAATCTTCTCGTAGACGAGGAAGAGGAACAGGCCGCCATCCACGATGGGAAGTGGCAGGAAGTTGAGGACCGCGAGGTTGACGCTGATCATCGCCAGGAAGAACACGAGGTACATCGTGCCTCGATCGGCGACCTGGGCACCGATGTGAACGATGCCCACCGGGCCACGGAGTTCCTTGACGCTGACCGAACCACCGATCAGGCGATCGATCGTGAGATAGGTCAGCACGACCATCTTCCAGGTCTGTCTGAATCCCATGCTGATCGCGGTGATCGGGTTCCCATTCGCGGTGAGCGTGACCTGAAGCGGTTCGAACCAGTTCGATGGGAGGGGGGAGGTCCACCCCAGTCCCGCCAACGTCGCCCGGTCCGCCGAGGAAAGCGTGATCTCCCCCTTCTCCCTCGAGGATCCGTTGATGGGCAGCGTCCACTCGATCTCCAGGGTGGCGTCCGCACCGGGCGACGCGGTCGCCGCCGTCGTCATGGCGGAACGAATCGATGTCCAGTCGTCGACGGAGACGCCACCGATGGAGTCGATTCGTGTTCGCGGCAGGAGATCGAGTCCGGCGATCGGCGAGGGGCGAGGCGTCTCTCCGCCGATGTGATTCAGCGGGGTCGCGGTCACCGGAAGGTCGAGGGCGTAGTCGGGCAGGACTCCGATCATGCCGTTGCCGTCCACGGAGACCGTGAGCTCGAGTTCCTGTCCGTCGCGGAGTACGAGCATCGGCAGTGCCTCGAGCGGTCTGGCCTGGATCGCCGCCCGGAACTGGTCCATCCGAGGTCCGTGGACGTCGGCGACCCGCAACACGACGTCACCAGGCTTCAGAACGTCGACGTTCCTGCCTCCCGCCGGGACGTCGGAGATCCGGACGAGCGGTGACAACCCCATCAGCCCGTATGCGGTGCCCTCCCCATCGCCGAGCGGCATGCTCTCGAAGAGCGGCATGGCCGCGATGTCGACGGTGATCGGTGGCGCGGTCGGCGTGTCGACCGGAGGTCCAAAGACCACCGGGATCGCCTTGCCCATGCCGGCCGCGAGTCTGCGCTCGAATTCGCTCCAGGTGTCGACCGGATCGCCGTTCGCTTCGATCAGGACCCGTCCGACGAGCGACGACGCCTGGGTTTCACCAACGATGCTCGCGAGCGCCTCGCCGAGACGAGGATCGGTCGAGAGTCGGCCGCTCGTCGCGGGCGTCACACCGATGAGTCGCATGTTCGCCACCGGATCGCGTTCGGGATCGACGCTGAAACGAAGCGTCTCTTCGACGCCTGGACGTTCGACGTCCAGGACCAGGGAATCCCCGGGTACGCTCATCGCCGATTCGATCAGGAGATCGGAGAAGGTGAGGACCTTCGATCCGTTGATGGCGACGATCTCGTCTCCGGGCATCAGCCCGGGGCCGACGGGGGAGTCGATCGGAGCGGCGAGGCTCGCAGGCGAATCGGCACCGACCGCACCGACGATCGGGGCCTCGAAACGCACGCCGACCATGAAGGCGAGGACGAACATCGCCACCGCGGTGATCAGATTCATGATGACGCCAGCGCTCACCACGACCATTCTCTTCCCGACCGAGACGCTTCCATAGCTTCGAGGATCGTTGCTCACCGCGTCGGGGCGCCCATCTTCCTGGCCGAGCATCTTGACGTACCCCCCGATCGGTAGAAGCCGAAGGGAGTACTCGGTCTCCCCGAGCCCCTGCTCCTTCATCTCGGCGTCGGACAGCTGGATCGGCAGCCGACCGAGTCGGGACTTGACGACCTCGTCGCAGGATCCGAGTCGAAATCCGACACCACCTCTATAGCTCGCGATCACCGGTCCCATGCCGATCGCGAATCCGTCGGCCCGGATACCCGCCCACCTTGCCGCGAGGAAGTGCCCGAGTTCGTGGAGTGCGATGAGCAGACCGAATCCGAGGATGATCAGAAGGATGTTCCCGCCGGTGTCGAAGATTCCCACGTCAAGCTGCTCCTGGGCACCGGGGTGCCTGAAGGAAGATGTCGGGACGCTCGAAGAATAGCCTTCTCCGTCCCGGCCGGCCCGCGTGTCAGTCGGTGCCGACCCGAGCCTCGAATCGCGAACTCACGAAGGCTCTCGCCTCCTCGTCGGCGGCTCTGACGTCCGCCAACGATGTGATCTCGCCATGGCCGATCGCCTCGCAGGCCTCGCCCACGACTTCGCTGATTTCGCCGAAGTTGATTCGGCCGGCGAGGAATCCCTCGACGGCCGCTTCGTTCGCCGCATTGAGGATCGCTCCCGCCGTGCCTCCTCTACGAATCGCCCGGCGAGCCAGTTCGATGGCTTGGAACTTGTCGTGATCGACCGGTTCGAAGACCAGGGATCGGAGCGAGGCGTAGTCGAGCGAGGGGGCGCAGCCCGGGACGCGGTGGGGATGGCAGATCGCGTACTGGATCGGCATCCGCATGTCGGGGGGGGAGAGTTGAGCCAGCGAGGATCCGTCCCGGAACTCGACAAACGAGTGCACGATCGATTGCGGGTGGATGATCGCGTGGATTCGATCGGCGTCTATGCCGAACAACCAGTGGGCTTCGATCATCTCGAGCCCCTTGTTCATCATGGATGCGGAGTCGATCGTCACCTTCGGACCCATTGACCAGGTGGGGTGGGCGAGCGCCTCTTCGACCGTCGCCGATCTCATTCGCTCGCGACTCCAGGATCTGAACGGGCCGCCAGAGGCGGTCAGCACGAGCTTGGAGACCTCTTCCGGTCCCCGTCCGCTGCGTAGACACTGGTGCAACGCGGCGTGCTCGCTGTCGACCGGAAGAAGTTCGACCCCGCGGGTTCGAGCGAGCCTGGTGACCAATTCACCCGCGGCGACCAAGGTCTCCTTGTTGGCGAGTGCGATGTCGCAGCCGGCCTCGATGGCCGCGACGACCGCAGGCACGCCGGCCGCACCGACCATCGCCGCCAACACCATGTCGCCCGGGCGGGCGATCTCCGAGATCATCTCGGTCGCCGAGTCCTCTCCACACCAGACGGTGCGGGAGGAATCCAGGTCCGCGCCTCGTGCCTGGTCGCCGATCGCCACGTTCATCACGCCGAACCTGGCCGCCTGCTTCTCGAGGGCATCCGCCCGGGTGCCGGCGGCAAGACTGACCAGTTCGAACCGAGGGCTGGGATCTTCCGCACGCTCGAGCGAGTCGATCACGTCGAGCGTCGAGACCCCGATTGACCCGGTCGAACCGAGGATGTGGAGGCGTCTACGAGAGTGGGACATGGCGAGAGGATCCGCGAGGTATCAGCGATCTTCGATGGGCGTGGGAACGCTGGTACGTTGGAAACGGCCTCCGTACAGTGAACGTCTTGGCTTGCCACCGGCCGGCTTGGTCGCCGGCTCGGCGTCGTCGGACGACTCTGCATCGCGCGACTCGCCGTCGTCGGCATCCTCGCCGCCACCGGATTCGCTATCCGATTCCGATGCGGATGACGCATCAACGCCATCGCCGGTCGGTTGATCGGAGACCTCGTCCTCCCCCTCGCGGCGACGGTGCTTTCGACCGCCTCGTCGTCGTCGTCGTCGCTTCTTCTTCGGTCGGTCTTCGCCGTCGCCCTCGCTGGAGGTGCCTTCGTCAGGCGCTGCGTCGGATGTCGACACGGGGTCCTCGTCCGGCTTCTCGGATTCGGGCGTCTCCGGGATCGGCGCGAAGATGGCCTTCACGGCGAGGACATGTTCAGCCGGGATCCAGGACATGTGACCCTTGAGGTCGAGTTCGTCGATTCGTTCCGCCACCTGATCCAGGATCTCGCGGCTCTTGACTTCGAGCTCCTTGGCGAGTGCGTGCACGCGAATCGGTTCGGTGACCTCCGGTACGACGACTTCGCTGGTATCGCCTCCGCCCCGACCTCGTCGGCGCCGACGCCGTCGACGTTTCCGGCCACCACCGGAGCCTTCACCCGGCGTCTCATTGTCGTCGGAACCTGCGGTTCGTCCCGCAACCTCCGTGCTCTCGTCCTCATCCTCATCCTCGTCGAACCCGCCTGCGAGCGCGATCGACACGACGTCCGCCGGTGGCGGCTTGCGGCGGCGTCGACGACGACGGCCTCCACTGCTGCCGGTTTCGACCGAATCGTCCTCCATCTCCGTCAGTTCGGTCGGGAGGGATTCGGGATCCGGGGTCTTCGGCTTCGGCATGGACGACAGGCTGAGATCGCTGCCCCGTTCGTCGTAGAGGTAGACGTCGAACCGATCTCCCGGAATCTGATCGGAGATGCGCACATCGATTCGCGCGTCCCGTTCCCGCTCCAAGGCGTCGATTCTCCTCCGGTGATTCGCGAGGATCGCACTGGCGACGCGGAATCCGCACACGACCTCGACCCGGGCGACCTTCTCAACGGCGAGATAGCGAGCCGCCTTGCGGCACGCATCCGCGGCGACCGAGTCGGCATTGCGAACCTCGCCGATGCCCTGGCATACCCCGCACATCGAGAAGTACTGGCTTCGGATGCTCGGTCGGATTCGCTGCCTGGTCATCTCCACGAGTCCGAACTCGCTGATGGGCAGGAACGTGGTCCGTGCACGGTCCGCGGAGAGGTTCTCGGCGAGACGCTTTTCGATCTCCTCGCGATTTCTCGCGAATCTCATATCGATGAGGTCGCAGACGACGAGACCGCCCTGGTCGCGAAGTCGCAGTTGCCTCGCGATCTCGTCGACGGCTTCCCGATTCGTCGAGACCGCGTTGCTCTCCGCGTCCCGGGCTCCTCGGCTCCGACCCGAATTGACGTCGATGGCGACCATGGCCTCGGTCTGATCGATGACGAGGGCGCCTCCGGACTTCAGCGGCACTTCGCGGGCATGGATGAGCTCGATCTGACGTTCGATTCCGAAGGCCTCGAAGAGCGGGACCGGTTGTCGATAATGCCGTACGACCGGACCGGACTTCGGTGCGATCACCTTGAGGAAGCTCGACGCTCGATCGAATCCCGATCCGCTGTTGACGACGATCGAACCGATGGACTCATCGACGACGTCGCGAATGGTTCGGACGATGAGATCGCCCTCGGTGTAGAGCTCGCTCGGAGCCCCGACCTTGGTCATCCGCTTTTCGAGCTGGCCCCACATCCGCTTGAGGTAGGAGACGTCTCGCTTCAGTTCGGTCTTCGTCTTGTTGTAGCCGGCGGTCCGGAGGATGAATCCGAATCCGTCCGGAAGATCCAAGGTGTCCAGGATCTTCCTCATGTTCTCTCGCTGCTCGTCGTCGACCTTCCGACTCACGCCGACTCGGTCCATGCCCGGCATCATGACCATCAGCCGGCCGGGGATCGAGAGGTAGCTGGTGACGGTTGGGCCCTTGGTTCCGACGCCCTGCTTGAGAACCTGAACCAGGATCTCCTGTCCCTTCTTGAGCGCATCCTGGATCGGAGGCCGTTCACGTCTTGGGGTCTTCCGGCCGACCTTCTCGACCTTGTCCGCACCCGGGAAGTACCTCGGATGCAGATCAGATACGTGGAGGAAACCGTTCATGCCCTGTCCGTAGTCGACGAATGCGGCCTGAATGGCGGATTCGATGTTGATCACGCGAGCCTTGTAGATGTTTCCGACCGCGGTGCTGTTCTGTGCTCGCTCGACGAAGAGTTCCTCGAGTCTGCCGTTCTCGGTGATCGCAATCCGGCAGGATTCGCCCGGCACCTCGTCGACCAGCATGAGTCGGCTCCCCGGCGCGGACTTCGGGCCGGATGGAGTGACTTCGATCGAGAGGCGATCTGGACGTCCGCGCTCCCTCCGGGCCCGGGATCGCTTGCCGCTTCCCTTCGCACTCTTCTCCGGAGTGCCCTCGCTCGCTTCCGGCGTCGGCTCCTCGCTCGATTCCCCCGCGTCCTTGGCGGTCTTCTTGCTGGTCTTCTTCTTGGTCTTTTTGCTGGTCTTCTTCTCGGTCTTCTTGCTGATCTTCTTGCTGATCTTCTTGCTGGTCTTCTTCTTGGTCTTCTTCTCGTCCGATGGCTCGTTCGCAGCACCTTCTGCGGTCTCGGTCTCGCCGGCGGTCTCGAGTTCCGCCATTGAGTCGATGGATGCATCGGCATCCGTCGCATCCTCGTCCTCTGAAGTGGACTTGGTAGTCGTTTTCTTCTTCGAACGCGTCTTGCGCTCGGTCTTCTTGGCGGACTTCTTCGTCGACGAGTTCTTCTTGCTCGTCTTCTTGTTCTCGGTGGATTTGTCGCCTGCATCGTCGGCGATGGCCGACGTCTCGGAGACGTCTGCAGCGATGTTGTCTGCGTCTTGATCGGGGATAGCGTCGAATTCGGACATGGGTTGCTCCATGACCTCAACGTTCCCGGCACGAACGGCGGAATGCGGAATCGACGTCTGATGCCCAGCCTGCCTGATCGGCAACGTGGGAATCACGGGGCCATCGTGTGCATGACCCATCAAGCGACTCACCAATCGATCCAAGAGGGGGTCCGCGATCCTGAAGAAGGCCCTTTGGGCTTCTAGGGCGTCGCGGCGACTCCCATCGGGTGTTGAATTCGTCGCCTGGTTCCAGTCGGCGAATAGCCGGCTGGTGTTGTCTTCGTCGACCCAATTCTGGCCTGGCTGTCTCGCCGGGGTCGAAGGGGTCCTTGCTCTCGATTTCTTCGGACCTGGGTCCGAAAGGTCCCTTCGGAACGAAGGGAACTGGGGGTTGTAAGCCGGTCAGTCGGCGGTCCATCCGCCTGGCGAACCGGGATCGATCTTCCTGAGCTCGTCACGGAGGTAGTTCAGTACCTGCCGCTCTGAGTCGAACGTTCCGACCTTACGGGCGACCCGTTCGCAATGTTCTATGGTAACGGATCTTACGATCGCCTTGATGACGGGGATCTGATTCGGAACCAATGAGAGTGTACGAAGGCCGAGCCCGAGCAGCAACATCGTGTAGAGCGGTTCTCCGGCCACCTCTCCGCACAGAGAGACGTCGACGTCTCGTCTGCGGGCGGCTCGAATGACGTTCTTGATGAGCTGGATGACCGCTGGGCTCGCACCGGTGTAGAGGTTGGCGACCCGTTCGTTGCCGCGATCCACCGCGAGGGTGTACTGGATCAGATCGTTGGTACCGATCGAGAAGAACGAGACCTCGGATGAAAATGCTCGAGCCATCAGGGCGGCGGACGGTACTTCCACCATCATGCCCACCTCGACTTCATGTCCCCGCTCGATGCCCTCCTCATCCAGCTCTTCCGCGACATCCGCAAGGAGCATCTTGGCTTGACGAATCTCCATGACCGTCGACACCAGGGGAAACATGACCTTCACGGGACCGGCGGTCGCGGCACGAAGAATGGCTCGTAGTTGGGTCTTGAAGCCGTCCAGATTCTGCAGCGAGTATCGGATCGAACGGCATCCCAGGAACGGGTTGCGTTCCGGTTCCTCCGCCTGCTCCTGGGTGTACTTGTCGGCACCGAGGTCCTGGGTCCGAATGACCAGCGGTCGGCCCTCGAGATGCTCGATCGCGGTTCGATAGGCGAGGAAGTGGTCCTCCTCCGTCGGCTCGTGTCCGCTCGTGAGGTAGAGGAATTCCGTGCGGTAGAGGCCGACTCCACCACCGCCGTTCTCCAGGACCGCGGGTATTTCATCCGGGAACTCGATGTTGCCCAGCAGCGAGACCTCGACTCCGTCCGACGTCTCGGCCTTGAGCCCCACGGACTTTCGAAGGCTTGCACGGTAGTCCGAGACGGCGGACTGACGGGTGCGGTACTCCTCCAGAATCTCCTCGGTGGGACGCACGAGTACGGTGCCGCTGTCTCCATCGATGATGATCTGATCGCCGTTCTCGACCCTCTGGCTGACGTGTTGGCATCCGACGACCGCGGGAATGTCCACGGCCCGGGCCACGATCGAGACGTGGCTCGTTCGTCCGCCCAGATCGGTCGCGAACCCGAGGATCTGGGATCGATTCATGCCCGCGGTCTGGCTCGGCGTGAGCTCGTGGGCGACGATGATCACGGGTTCGTCTAGGCGAGCGAGTCGGCTCGTGCTCTCACCCATGAGATGATCGAGGACTCGACGATCCAGGTCGAGGATGTCGGCGCTCTTCTGGGCGAAGACCTCTGCTCCGAGGGAGGCGAACTGGTCCGCAACCGCCTTGAATTGATCCGCGACCGCCCACTCCGCGACGATGAGTTCCTCGCGAATGCGGGCCTCGATCGGATGCCGCAGGGAGGGATCCCGCAGAAGGCCGACATGGAATTCGAAGATCTTCGCCGGCTCCGCGCCGAGTTGCACCTTGGTTCGGTCCCTGAGTCCTTCAAGGTCGACGATGGCTCGGTCGAAGGCCTCGTGGACTCGTTCGAGCTCGGTTTCCACCCCGTCCGCCGTGATGTTGGTGTGCGGCACCCGCTGCTCGGCCTTGCCGAGACGAAAGACCCGTCCGATCACGATGCCGGACGATACGGGGATGCCACGAACAACTTCCATGAACCTCTCTCTGGGCAGCAGGTGCGAACATGGAGACCCGTCCGTCTCAGTCCTTGTCCGGCGGGTCCTCGAGCCTCGTACTCACCATGGATTCAGGGCAAAAATCCTACCATTCTTTCAGATCCTCCGCACCGTCCTCAGTCGTGCGATCGGCCGAAGTGAAACACGGCGGAGCCGGGGAGGCTCCGCCGTGTCTAGTGCAAATCCATAATTCAAATCGACTTACGATCAGTCTTCCTTGACTTCGAAGTCCGCGTCGATCACATCGTCATCTTTCTTCTTGGCGTCCGAAGCCTCGGTGGTATCGGATCCTCCATCGGTCGTCGCCTCACCAGCGGTCGCCTCGTAGACCGCCTTGCCGAGCTCGGCTGCGGCCGTCTCCAGCGTGGCCTGAGCGGCCTCGATGGCGCTCTTGTCCTCGGTCTTCAGCTTGTCCTCGAGGTTGGACACCGCCGACTCGATCTCGGACCGGGTCTCGGGAGAGATCTTGTCTCCGTGCTCCTCGAGGCTCTGCTTCGTCGAGTAGGCGAACTGTTCCGCTCGATTGCGGACCTCGACCAGCTCCCGCTTGGCCTTGTCCTCGTCGGCGTTCGCTTCCGCCTCTCGCTTCATGCGGTCGATCTCGTCCTCGGACAGCCCGCTCGACCCCTTGATTTCGATGTTCTGGCTCTTGCCCGTGGCCTTGTCGGTCGCGGACACGTTCAGAATACCGTTTGCATCGAGTGAGAACTCCACCTCGACCTGCGGCGTTCCGCGGGGTGCGGGGGGGATGCCCGTGAGATCGAACTGGCCGAGGGTGCGGTTGTCCTTGGCGAACTCGCGCTCTCCCTGAAGCACGTGGATCGTGACCGAGCTCTGGTTGTCGCTCGCGGTGGAGAAGGTCTCCTTCCGCGAGGTCGGGATCGTCGTGTTGCGATCGATGAGCTTGGTCATGACGCCGCCGACGGTCTCGATGCCGAGGGTGAGCGGCGCGACGTCGAGCAGCACGACCT
>PKCT01000115.1 GCA_002862325.1 Phycisphaerae bacterium | reverse complement strand
GTTGTGGTCGTCATCGTCGTAGCCGGTGGTGTCGCCCCAGGACTCCAGGAAGTGGGTCTGAGGAAGATGCCAGGTCGAGAACTTCGACGTCTCATTCACTTCGAAGGCGAGGTGCACGCGGTTGGGGACCGACGCGTACCACGTGGCGAAGTCGAGGTTCGCGGGTGCGTCGTAGACCGGGTTGCCACCCAGAACCACGACGGTGTCGACGTCCTTCCGCTCGACGAGGGATCGAAGCGACGCGTGTCGATAGGGAGACGCGTCGGCCGTGTAGGCGATGGTCTTGCCGACGTTTCCGAGGCGAACGTTGATGGCCGCGACCAGGGCGTGGACCGCGGGCGGCTGGGTCTCTCCCGCCAACACCACGCTGGAACCGCGATGCGACTTCAGATCCTTGGCCATGGCCTTGAAGATCTCCTCGTCCGTCTCTTCGAACTGGAGCGAAGGATCGTCGATGGTCCCGGCGAGTTGGTCGAGCCCGGGGACGTCGACGTCCAGGACCTTCGCGAGCTTGGCCGCCACGGCGCCGATGTCGCCGGAGCGCACCACCATGCGGTCGTCGGCGTTCATGCCGGTCAGCGAGAGGACGCCTTCGACCGAATACATGCGACTGAGCGTCTGGTCCGCCGCGTTCTTCGCATCGAGCCGACGACGACTCGCCCACGCCTTCGACAGCTGGGCCGCGGCGGGATGGGTGTGAAGAGGGTCCGCGTCGAGACAGACGATGACGTCGGCCCTCTCGAGCATCGGCTGCGAACGATGCGGTGCGCCGAAGGCGAGCGCCGTGCCACGACGTTCGCCATCGCCGTCGATCGGTTCCCACTCGTGCCAGGTGATGGAGGGATAGCGTTCGAGAAGCGCCTGGCGCATCCTCGCGACGCTGGGGCTTCCAGAGGACTCGGCGAGCACCGCGATCCGCCCCGTGCCGAACGGGGTCCGACTCGCGCCATCGCGCTTGCCCTCGAACCAGGTCTCGAACGCGGCGGCGTTCGAGGGCGCGCCGTTCTGGAGCACGGATCGACTTCGGTTCTGGTCGTAGACGCGAAGCACCTCGCTCTGCGTGATGGCATCGCATCCACCGACCGAGGTCGGATGGGCGGCGTTGCCCTCGATCTTGATCGGCCGAGCATCGAAGCTCTTGACGATCACACCCTGGCCGATGCCGCCGAGTTCGAGACTCGTGGCGTAGTGAATGGGCTTTCCGGGAATCCGCTCGGCGGGTCGGACCGAATACGGCACGATGTACTGCTCGGGGATTCTCCGACACGCCGCCGCCCCCAACCCCGCCAGGGCGAAGGAGGCCCCCATCAGCTTGATGAACTGCCGTCGATCGTCACCTTCTAGCAGATCCGCGTTGCTCGGAAACTCTCTGTGCATCCAGGCACGGAAGTCTTCCGTGTCCTGGAAATCCTCGAGACTGCGCCAATATTCGCGGCGTGCCGGTGCCGGCGTGGGCCGATCCTCCCCGCAGCCACCGGTGCGATCCGGTTCTCGTTCACTCGGGTTCAGCGATGACATGTGGAGCAGTTTTCCGAGGGATTGATGTGATAGAGATCCTTCAGCGCGACCCGCTCCTCGTACGTGAGCTCGGTTCGTTGGTCGTAGGCGAGATTCGTGATCTCTGACACCGGACGTAGCCGATCGGTCGGGTTCCGATGACAGTCCAGACACCACCCCATGGACAGGGGCTCGTGCCGATACACGACTTCCATCTGGTCCACTCGCCCGTGGCATTCGACGCAGCCGACGCCACGGTTCACGTGCGCACTGTGGTTGAAGTACGAGTAGTCCGCGATCTTGTTGACGTAGATCCAGTCGATCGGCATGCCGGTCTCGTAGCTCTCCTTGACCTTCTCGAGCTTCGGACTCTCCGGACGAACCCACTTGTGGCAGTTCATGCACGTCTGGGTCGGGGGAACCGCGGCGTGCGCGGCCTTCTCGACCGTGTTGTGGCAGTAGCGGCAGTCCATGCCGAGCTCACCCGCGTGAAGTGCATGACTGAAGGGAACCGGCTGAGGAGGTTCGTAACCGACTTCAAGTGTCTTGGGGCTGAACCCATAAGCCACGAAGAGAACGACGTATAGCGGCAGCAACCCACCCACCACCATCAAGGTCGGCAGGAGAGCGTTGCTCCAACGTGGGAAGAGAAATCTACTCATCGCAGCGCGAGTTCCAACGGAATCGATCGGAGGCCGGTCACACGGCGGAAAGATCGTTCCTTTTTTCACGAAGTCCGGTCTAATAAAGTGTAGCCGGGCTTCTGGGTACCGGTCAAAGATCGGTCCAATCTTGCCGATCGGTGTTCATAAAATCGGGATGATTTGGCGATTCCAAAGCGCAAAATCATAGCGGAAGACGGCTTCGACCGAGCCGGAAATGATACGTCTGATAATCAAAGGCCCCGCTCGCGACCCCAAATTGGGGCATCTCACGATATGGTTCCATCGTGGCACTCGCTCCCTACCTCATCTCAGAAGGAATCCTGGTCCTCGAGCCCGCTTCAGATCTTGAGAGCGTGCTCACAAGAGCCGCGGACATCGCCGCCGCAGCCATGTCCGGCTCCGATCCAGCGATCTCATCCGAGAAACTGCTCGATGCGCTCCAGGCCCGGGAGGTTCAAAGCTCGACCGGTACCCCAGAGGGGGTCGCCTTCCCCCACGCGCTCGTGCCGGGCCTGCCTCGAAGCCTCGTCGTGGTGATGCATGCCCGCACGGCGGTGCATTTCGATGGCTATCGGTGCGATCTGATCTTCGCCATGTTCGGCGACGCGACCCAGCCGTGGGAACACGTGCGACTGCTCGCCCGACTCGCCAGGCTCACCGCGACCCCGGAAGCTCGGGACCGACTTCGAGCGGCCGAGTCGGACGAAGCGTTGCGCACCGCGATCCAGGCGGAGGACGAGGCGCATGGCTGAGTCCGGACACCGACTGTTGATCCTCATCGCTCGAAACGAGGACGCGTTCGATCCGCTGATCACTGGCTTCCTGGACGTGGGGATCACCGGAGCGACGATCCTGGAAAGCCGCGGCATCGGCGCCGTCATTCGCGAGGACATGCCGATCTTCTCGGGGCTCGCTGCGCTGCTCCCCCAGCACACGGGAAGCCGCATGCTCGTCTCCGTCTCGACCCCGGATCGGATCGAGAGCCTTCTGCGATACCTGGATGAGCTCAGACCCGAACAGCGTCCAGTGGGTGCAGTGATCCCGGTGGAGGCGGTGATCGGATTCGGTCACTGATGCCCGCCGAGACTCCGGCTCGATCGGAGAACGTCACGTGACGACACCGATCACCATCGCCGCCGCGGGCGCCGACGACAGTGCCTCGAATGTGCTCGCTATCTTTGTCGGAATCGCCGTCGTCGGAACCGTCGCGACGTTCGCCACCACCAGGCTCTACGCGCGGCTCCAGAGGCATCGATGGGTGGCCGCCCTGACCGCGGGCGGCTGGTTCGCCACGATGGCCGGACTGCTGGTCGGACCTCGTGGGCTCGGTGTCGTGGATCAGGACGGGCTCGGACCGCTCCGTCCGCTGCTCGAGATCGCCCTCGTCTGGATCGGTCTGATCGTCGGTCTCCAGTTGCGTCGAACCCTGATCCACGCCATCCCGTCCCTGCTTCGACGTTGGATCGCGGTTGATCTCGCGATCGCCATTCCGGTCGGCGTAGTCTTCACCGTCGCCGTCGGATACGCACTCCTCGCCGACTGGCAGCGTGTGCTCGCGATCGGTCCGGGATTCGCCCTCGTGATCGCCTTCCTCAGCTGGGCGCCGGAGACCCGCTCCCTTCGTCCCCAACTGTCGCCTCGGACCGGCGATCTCTCACAACTGATTCAGGCGGGCGGTGGCATCGGCGCGGTGATCTCGATCGTCGCCTTCAGCCTCGTGAGCCGGATGTTCCATGTCTCGGACGACGCCGTCTCCATCGAGTCCCCAACCCGCGGTGCGCTCGACCTCGTCCTCACCCTCGGAATCGCGCTTCTCCTCGGATTCGGCGCACGCCTGCTGCTCCGTCGCACCAGCGGAGTACCGCAGGAAGTCCTCGTCATCACTCTGGCGATCGTCCTTCTCGCGACAGGCTTCGCCCATCGCCTCCAGGTCAATCCCGTCCTCGTCGGACTTCTGCTCGGTGGAATCTTCGCGAACCTCAGGGACCCTCACCTTCGCGACCTTGAACGGGGACTCCAGTCCGCCGAACCCGGCATGGCGGTTCTCCTGCTGCTCGGATGCGGGACGATCGCCAGTGGTGGCAACCTCGGAAAGGCGCTGGCCATCGGCACCGCGATCGCGGTGGTTCGCCTGATCGTGAAACCCATGATCGCACGCCGCATGCTCGGTCCCACCTTTCCCGACCTCTCTCGTCGCGATCCCCTCTTCCTGGGCCCGGCCCGGGTTCCGATGATCGCCATCGCCATCGCCGCCGCCCCGGTTCTGGAGACCTCGACCCACGCCGGCGCAACCGTCCTGGGTAGCGTCATCGTCGCCATGCTTCTTGGCGCGTTGACGCCCGCCGTGTCCGGACTCCGCCCTTCGTCGTCCGAGACCACTCCGAAGGATGGCTCGGAGGCGACGACATGAGCGACGCCAATCGTCGCATCCTGATCCTGACCCTGGTCCTTCTGGTGCTCGGTGGCCTCACCACCTGGAGCAGAAGCTGGACGTCCGGCGATCTCGACGTCAGCGGCGGGATACCGCTGAGCCTCGGCTTCATTCTGCTCGGGTCCTGGATCATCGGCGAGATCATGGGACGCGTCGGCCTTCCCCGCGTCGTCGGCTACCTGCTCTTCGGCGTGGTCGCGGGACCGAACTTCCTGCCGATGGTCATGTCGTTGCCGGCCCCGATCACGACCGCCGAACTCGATCAACTCGCACCCGTCGACGCTCTGGCGATCTCGTTGATCGCCCTCGTCGCGGGCGGTGAGATCAAGGTGGCCTTCCTCCGAGGAATGCTCGGCAAGATCTCGCTGCTGCTCTTTGTCCAGATCGCGACCATTTTCCTCGGCGGCGCGGTGGTCGGACTGCTGGTCGTGCAACCGATGATCCCCAGCATGCACGAGCTCGGAACCGGCGCGTCGGTGCATCTCGCCCTGTTGATCGGGCTGCTCTGCGTTGCGAATTCGCCCGCAATCGTGGTCGCCATGATCAACGAGACCGGCGCCAGGGGGCCGTTGTGCGACACCGCACTGGCCGCGACCGTCTGCAAGGACCTCGTGCTCGTGGTCCTCCTGACCATCATGCTCGGCTTCGTTCCGGTCGCATTCGCCGCGAGTGAAGGCGCAGACAACACCGCGCTCGTCATCGACGCCGCCTGGCACCTCGTGGGTTCGATCATCTTCGGCGCACTGGTGGGTGTGGCGATGCACTTCGCGGCGGAACGGATCGAGAAACGTATCGACATCTTTCTGGTGCTGGGCGGTTTCGCGATCGCGTTCGCGGCGAATGCGGCCCACTTCTCGCCCCTGCTCGTCGCCCTGGTCGCCGGATTCACCCAGGCAAACATCTGGCCGGATCGAAGCGAGCGCATGTTCCACTCGATCGAACGACTGCTCCTTCCCGTCTACTGCCTCTTCTTCGCCCACGCCGGTGCGGGCATCAATCTCGAGGACCTCACCGCCCTGTGGCCGGTCGCGCTCCTGTTGGTCGGCTGCCGACTGTTCCTGGTCTGGGCGGGCACCACCATGGGCGCGAAGCTGGCGTCCCTCGACCCGGGGATTCGTGGTTGGCTCTGGAGCGCCTTCACCCCGCAGGCGGGCGTGGCGATTGCGCTCGCCAACGAAGTCGGGAAGGCGCTCACCGGCCAGGTATTCATCGAAGAACTTCTCGCGCTGCTGGTCGCCGCGATCGCGCTGAACGAGATCCTCGGTCCGCTGCTCATGAAGTGGGGTCTCCAGAGGGCGGGTGAGATACCGGATCGCGCGACGGGCCCCTGACGCCCTTACGAGCACCGGCATGCGGACGCATCCACGTCCTCGGTACCCGGCGTGGCCGCCGCATCACCACCGGAATATCCTACGAGCCAAGATGTTCGACACCCACTGCCATCTCACCTTCGACTGCTACGAGGGACGGATCCCCGAACTCCTGGAGGCTGCGGTCGCCGACGGGGTGCGCGGCTGCATCTCGATCTCGACGACGACCGGCGATCTGGCCCGACTGGTCGCGCTGGCCGACGAACATTCCCGAGTGTGGTGCTCCGCCGGCGTCCATCCGCTCTACAGCGATCGTCCGATCGACTGGATGGCCATGGAACGCGCGGCTCGACACCCGAAATGCATCGCCTGGGGAGAACTCGGCCTCGACCATCACTACCCGGAGCCCGCGAGGTCACTGCAGACCAGCGTGCTGGAGGAGCAGATCGCACGGATCGAAGGCTGGACGTCCGAGGGACTCGCGAAACCGGTCGTCGTCCATTGCCGCGACGCCTTCGAAACCCTGCTGCCGATACTCGACCGCTGCGACCTGCCGAACGACCGGTTCGTCTTCCACTGCTTCACCGGCGACGAATCACAGGTCCGTGCCGTGCTCGACTTCGGCGCCTGGGTCTCCTTCACCGGCATCGCGACCTTCGCGAACGCGAGCGACGTCGCGAAGGCCAGCGACCTCGTCCCCTCGGACCGGATCATGGTGGAGACGGACGCCCCGTTCCTGACGCCGGAACCCCACCGGACCATACGTCCGAACGAGCCGAGGTTCGTCGGGCACGTCGCGGACTTCCTCGCCGACCGCCGAGGCGTCGATCGGCGCGAGTTCGGAAGGATCCTCGACGGGAATGCCGCTCGTTTCTTCGGAATCGACATCCCGAGCGCCTGACGGGCCGCACGAAGTCACCTCCTCTAGAATCCAAGCTCCATGCAGCATTCGAGTCCCGAATCCGACGGCAGCCACCGAGGCATCATGAGCTTCGGGGATCATCTCGAGGAACTCCGGTTTCGTTTGATCCTGTGCCTGGTCGTCCCACTCCCGCTCGCGATCGTGCTCTTCGCATTCGCGTCAACGATTCGAGACTTCCTCACCGAACCGGCGCTCCGGGCGATGACCGCAAACGGCCTCCCCGCTCGCATGCAGGCGCTGGGCCCCGCCGAGGTCCTCACCACGGATCTAAAGCTGAGCCTGATTGGTGCGATCGTGCTCTCCGCCCCCTGGATCCTCTGGCAGGCATGGAAGTTCGTGGAGCCCGGGCTCTACGCGAACGAGAGACGCTTCGTCCACCTGCTGGTGCCGGGGAGTGCCGGTCTCACGCTCGCGGGCCTGGCATTCCTCTACTGGGTGATGCTCCCACTCATGCTCCAGGTGCTCATTTCCTTCGGCGTCCCCGGCCCCGCCAACGCCTTCGGGATCACCGATGCAGCGGAGAGGGTCGATCAGATCGAGACCACCGGCATGCCCTTGTTTCCGATCAGAACCGATCCGCCCGAGAACCCGGCCCCCGGAGAGGTCTGGATCGATCCGGTGACGAGCGAACTCGTCATGGTCGTTCCAGTCCGAGGCGACGAGAACAAGTTCGAACTCCTCTCGACATCGCTGAACCGGGCGGGGACCATCGCGCAGGAATTCCGTCTCGGCGAGTACATCGGTTTCGTGCTCACCCTCGCACTCGCGGTGTCGATCGCGTTTCAGATGCCGCTGGTCATTCTCCTTCTGGGATGGATCGGGCTGGCGGATCGGAGATTCCTCCAGCGGAATCGTCGCTACGCCCTTCTCGTCTGCGCATTGTTCGGGGCCGTCCTGACCCCAGCGGACGTCCTCAGCATGATCCTGCTTCTGATTCCGCTCTACCTTCTCTACGAAGTCGGCATTCTTCTTCTTCGATTCGCCCCCGCGGATCGGGTTGCACGAGGTTCGCTCTTCTCGGACCGAAGCGACGCGGTCTCGACCGCGGAGGAAGATGCTTCTCGGTCCTCGGAAAATCCGTACGAACCATACGACCCGTCCACGGTGTCCCCCACCGCTCGGAACGAGGATCTCGACCCCGAAAATCGTGACGAATCTATCGAATCGGACCCGGACGACGACCCCGGCTCGACCGATGAGACCCGTGGTCCGGGGGGATCATGATCCATGCGATCGCGCTCCCGAGGCTCGCGTTCGGCGAGAGGTCGTCGAACATTCATTGGGCATGCGTCCGTTCGAATCGGACGCCGGAGGCGACGTGGCATGGCTCGGCTGCGATTGTCAGAGGAACATAATCCGGAGGTCGACACCAACGACCTTCGCATGATGGAACGTGCGATCGAACTCGCCCGACAGGCGGGCGAGAACGGTGAGATCCCGGTCGGTGCGGTGGTCTACCGCGGTGAGAAGATCATCGCGGAGGCGGCCAACAACCGCGAAGCAACGGCGGACCCGACCGGCCACGCCGAGATGGTCGCCCTTCGACTGGCGGGCGAACGTCTCGGAGCATGGCGTCTCGAGGGATGTTCGATGGCCGTGACGCTCGAACCCTGTCCGATGTGCGCGGGCGCTCTCGTCAACGCACGCCTGGAACAGGTGATCTACGGTGCGTACGATCCGAAGGCGGGCGCCTGTTGCTCGCTCTACGACATTCCCGGCGATCAGAGACTCAATCACCGTGTTCATATGATCGGCGGCATCGAAGAGGCTCGATGCGCGGAACTGCTTCGTGCGTTTTTCAGACGCCGACGAGCGGAACGACGGCAGGTCGGCTGAACCGGCCGGACAGGGATGAACGGATGCTGGTGTGCTTCGATCTCGGTGGGGTCGTCGTCCGAATCTGTCGTGATTGGCGAGAGGGCTGTGAAGCCGCAGGCGTCCCGCCGCGCCCGTTCACTCCGGACGGTCGACATGTCCAGGACCGAGGGCGGCTGATCGCGGCTCTGCAACGCGGCGATATGAATGATGGGGAATTCCATCGACGGCTGAGCGATCTCTTCGCCGGCCTCTGGTCGCCCGAGGAGATCGCCCGGGTGGATGCGGCATGGCTCGGGACGCCGTATCCAGGCGTGCTGGAACTTATCCGGGATCTCGGGCTCGCCGGCATCGAGACGGCGTGCCTCTCCAACACGAGTCGCGACCACTGGAGCGTGCTGGAGCGACTCGAGGAGGTGGACGCCCTCGATCATCGACACGCCTCCCATCTCCTGGGACTGATCAAGCCGGACGATGCGATCTACGCGAGGTTCGAGACGCTGGTCGGTCGCCCCTCGGAAGAGATCGTCTTCTTCGACGATCTCCAGGACAACATCGACGCCGCGACACGACGCGGTTGGCATGGCGTGAGGGTGGACCATCGTGGCGATACCGCTCTGCAGATGCGGACGGCGCTCGTGGACGCGGGCATTCTCTAGGTCGAGGCCGGGCGACGCCGGGATGCGGCGAAGAGCCCCACCCCGACCATCGGCACCCAGGCGAAGAGATACGGCCAATAGCTCGTGGCTCCGCCCGGCGGCGGACCGATCTCGACCAGCGCGAGGATGGGTCCGTCGGCACGATCGACACCCGGCGTCACTTCGATGGTCCAGCGTCCGGGAGCCAGCAGTTCGAGCACCGCATGCCGCTCGATGCTGGACGGGTCGCCGTCGAAGTCGGCGATCGCCACCATCCCGTCCTCGTGGCTCGCACGCACCGACGCACCGTCTCCACTCGGTCCGATCCAGTCCAGCGACAGTGGACCGACGACCGGAGCGGGGGGAGCGACGATGAGGAGGGCGGGATCGTCGGTGGTCGTTCCGTCCCACGCAACGACCCCCCCATCCGCGCACACCGGGATCGAACGAAGCAGGAACCCCGCGCAGAACACGAGGAGAAATCGCACGTCCACCCGCATCATGGCGCGAACCCCGAGGTGCCGCGCATTTCCATCGGCTGCAGCACCATCCAGGCGGCGCACGCCCAGAAGGCGAACAGCCAGATCGCCGCGGGCGACCAACCGAGGAGCAGAGTGCCGAATCGCGTCGACCGTCCACCTTCGGCCGCGGCATCCCGCCCGCTCCACCAGGCCACGGCCAGAGAGGACGCCAACGCCAAGGACAGCACGATGTACTCGACCGGGATCAACCACGGAGGTGGCGGCGAGCAGCAGCTCAAGAGCGGATCCGGGACCGAAGCGCGCCATCCGAGTTCATGCACGACCCGCCCCACCACCGCATCCGCGGTGGACCATCCGGTGACCAGATGGAACCCGAGATGCACCAGCCAGACGCCGACTCCGAGTGGGAGCGTCGCGAAGGACCATCGAACCATGGTCTCGCGCCAACGACGGCCGCCGAACACCAAGGCGAGTACGACCACCGCAGCGATCCCGGCCATCGTGGCCAGTACGACGAAAGAGCCCTCTACCCAACGGCGATCGATCGCGAGGTCGGCCTGGATGCGATCGAGCTGCTCCACGATCGGTGCCGTCATGCCGAGTGCGTTGACCAGTCCGCCGACCGAGATCGCGAGCGCCAGCGAGGCGAGGTCGATCCGACTCGCCACCGCTCGAAGACCGCTCCGCCACCGGGTCGAAGCCAGCTCGACTCCGGGCGTCTGGGCGACCACTCCGATGTTGCCGTGCGGACAGGCGGAGACGCAGTCGAGGCAGAAGGTGCAGTCGAGATTGCCGGTCTTGCGAGGTACGAAGAGGCCGAGACCGCATCCGGGTCCCTGCGGACCGCCGCGAAGGCAGTCATGGGTCGTGCACGAGGCACAGATCTTCGGATCGAGTGCCGCCACGGTCCGAGTGGACATGGTGGACATCGCCATCTGGTACTGACCGAGCGGACAGACGTAACGACAGAAGCTCGAACCTTCGAAGCACAGGTCGATCGCCGTGGCGGCGACCACGAATCCAACGAGGATCCACGCCGTCATCGCGGGAACATCCCAGGGATCGAACATCTCGTAGAAGACGAGCCACGCCACCACCAGCCCGACGGCGATCCACTTCGAGCGAAGCGCTCGCGGCCAGCGACGCGTGGGCTTGAACCAACGCCGCAGAATCGACCTCGGCGCGATGAGCGGACACGCGAAACAGGCGATGTTGCCCAGCACCAGCAGCGCGACGATCGTCAGACCCCGCCAATGCGTCCAGGGGAAGGTTCCCGCCGCGTTGGTCGGCGCGGGCCGCGGTCCCAGGAGACCGTCGAGCACGATCAGGACGAGGCCGACGAACACCCCGACGCGGATCACCAGTCTCCAGCGGGATCGTCTGATCATCCATCCGACGATGGGGATCCGCAGGAGATCGCCACCCTCGGGCGACGAGCCGAGGACGGGCAGCGAGACCGATCGCGTTTTTCGCGTCGGTCGCCTCTGCGACGAATCCTCCATGAGCCGACGTGCCGCGATCACGATGGCCGGAACGAGCAGGATGAGACTGCCGGGAACCCACATGATGCCCGCCGCCAACTGCTGATCGAGCATGGGATCGGTTCCCCGTCCCGCCGCGATCGGGGCGTACCAGGGATAGACCACGCCATTCGCGAACGCCAGGGACGCCGCGACCACGGTGTTCGCGAGATCGGCGGTCACGAGATACGGGATCATCGCGAGACGCGGCCATTGCGAACGAAACGGTGGGGACGCGACCACCGGCCGCCAGAAGAGGACGCCGGCGACCAGCATGGTGACGTGTTCGGCCCGATGCCACCACGGGTCCCGGAGCGCGAGCTCGTACGCAGCGGGCAGGTGCCACGCGAGCGTCGTCAGGGTCATCGCGAGCCAGCCGACCACCGGGTGTCCCAGACGGCCCAGGACCGCGCGAACCGCGGGCGACGCGAGCACGGGGCCGACGAGCCCATGCCGCGCTGATCGAGGAAGTCCGGTCAGACCCGGCAGAACCGGCGCGCCGAGCCACCACAACGGCGGTACCACGACCGTCAGCAGCATGTGCTGGACCATGTGCCAGGACAAGAGACGTTCCGCCGCCTCGTCGAGCGGGCTTGCGATGGCCAGGACGAGCAGCAGCCAGCCACCCACGAAACACGTTGCCCGCCACGGCGTGAAGAGCGACGCCAATCGCGCCGAGCGTCTGACCAATCGCCGCCGGCCGACCGTGTACAGCGATATCGAGATGGCCGCACATACCGGCACCCAGAGCGCTGAACCGAGCGCCTGCCACCAGAGGGTCACGAGCGGATCACCATCACGACACCATCCACGTCAGACGATCAGGGAGCAGCGGACGCATCGGCGACCGTCGGCGATTCGTCGCGAGCGGGCTGAGCCTCCATCGCCCCAGGGATCAGGGCTGGCTGGGCCTGGTCATCGAGCGTCGAAAGGAAGGCGACCAGCGCCTCGACTTCGGCACTGCTGAGGTTCTTTCCGTACGCCGGCATGTTGCCGCCTCCCTGCTGGATCTGACGAACCAACTGGTCCCAGCTCAGCCGGGTTGCGACCGCGTCGAGGGCGGGGCCTCGCTTGCCGCCGATCCCTCCAATGGAGTGGCAGTTGCGACATTGGGCGTACTGCAGCTGCAGCGCGCCTTGCAGCTCCAGCGGCGATCGGTGCTTCACGTACTCGACCGGCGTGGTGTCCGACGTCCAGGCCCGCATGCGGGGGCTCCAGGGCTCGTACTCGCCGAGTACGGTCAGGACACCGAGCGCGGTCACGATCGCGACCAGGATCACCACGGAGAGCGGGCGACGACTCGGGGCCCGTTCACCAGTGGGCGAGATAAACGGGAGCGCCGCCAGGAAACCGATGATGACGGGCGGTCCCGCCAGGAGCAGGAAGGTCTCGGTGTTCGGGGGAAGAAGCGCGAGCACCGCGAAGATCCAGAGGAACAGGGTGTCGGGCTTGGGGCTCACCTCGATGATCGTCGGATCGGGCACGGGGCCGGGACCGAACGGACCGAACCACGCGGCGATACCGATCAGGACGATGAGCATCGCGCCGCAGAAGACCATGTCGCGTCGCGCCGCATCCGGGAAGAACGGGACACCGGTCTTCTTGATTCTCGCGTGGTATTCCTCGCGGTACGTCTCCGGCTCGACTGGCGCGCCGGGCTTCGGCATCTCGCTGATGCCGTTTTTCAGCACCAGCATGAGATGGAGGCCGATCAGAGCGATCGCCGCCCCCGGAAGGATGAACACGTGGAGCGCGAAGAAGCGACTCAGCGTCGCACCCGAGATGTCGGGGCCACCGAGGACGATCGCCCGCAGCCAGTTGCCGATGAACGGTGCCCGATCGACGATCGCGGCGCCGATGCCGAGTCCCCAGTACGCGTTGGAATCCCAACGCATGACCTGCCCGGTAAACGCCAGCGCAAGGGTCGTCAGGCAGAGCAGCGTGCCGGCCACCCAGGTCAGTTCACGCGGGTACTTGTAGGTTCCGTGCAGGAACACCTGCGTCATGTGGATGAGCATCATCACGCACATCGCGTTGGAGCTCCATCCATGCAGAGCACGGAGCATCCAACCCCCGGGCACCTTCTCGTCGATATAGACGAGACTCGAGTACGCCTCGGCCGCGCTGGGTACGTAGAGCGTCGTCAGCAGCACCCCGGTCACGAGCTGGATGATGAAAAACATCAGCGTGGCGCTGCCAAAGACGTACCACCACTTCGCGTTCCTCGGAACGCGGTGGTACATCGCACCCTGGGTCGCGGTGATCAGTCCCGTCCGGTCGTCGATCATCGCTGCACTTCGGCTCAGAAAACGAGGCATCCGCATCTCAGGGTCCCTCCTGCAGACCCGGTAGGCGTCCGGCAAAGACTTCGAGGTTCCCATCGGTGATACGCCACTCGTATTCGAAGAGACCACGGGGCGGCGGCCCCGACGCACGGCTGCCGTCCTCGTAGTAGACGCCGCCGTGACAAGGGCACATGAAGAGGCGGGACTGGGCGAACCACTCCACCGGGCAACCCAGATGGGCGCAGTTGATCGCGAAGACCTGGAACTTGCCGGGTTCGACGCACCGGACGTAGCACGCGTTCTGATTGGTTTCGCCATCGGTGGGCGACGACCAGGGCATGATGAACTTCACGAAGACCGTCTGGTCGGGCTTAAAGTTCGACGCCTTCCCAAGCGAGATCCACCGGTTGGGATTCGGCGCCTCGCCGGGATCAATCGCGACGGTCACGATCGGAACCGCAGCCAGGCCACCGCCGACCGTGAGAAGCGTGGTTCCAGCCGCGAACAGGAATCCGCGACGCCCTTTTCCGCCGTTGGCTTCGCAGTTCTCGCAGGGATTCGCCGCATCCCCTTCGGTCGCGGGCGTCTGCGCTTCGTGATCACTCAAGGAGCACCATCCTTCTTCTCGGCCCTGGTGGGCCACTCATCCCGGAACGAAATCATATACGCGACGAGGTCGGCCACCGCCTCCGCATCGAGAGGTTCGGCGACCTCCTTGCCATCGGGGCTGCGGAAGGGCCCCGCGGCACCAGGCATCCCGAGATCAGCCCGACCGTAGACGACGCTCGATCGAAGGTGCTGGTCGCTCACGAGCCTGAGATAGAAGGGATCGACGACCGAACCCACCACGAGCGGATCGGTGACGGTGCCCGGTCGATCGAGGTCGTAGGCCGCGGACGCCTTCATCTGGGCGGGGTGGCAGTAGACGCACTTCGCCTCAAAGATGGCCGCACCGCGAGAAGCGTCTCCACTTCCGGGCACGTGCTTCCAGGCGATGCCACGCGATGGACGCGGTTCGCCGGGCTTCAAAACGCCCCAGGTGTCCACCATGCCCTCAATGAACTTGTGCAGGACGTCGTCGGGAATGGGATCGACCGCGTCGCCACCCATCTGCGGCATTCTTGTTCCGGGGACACCGTTCCGCGTCACCGCGAAGAGCGTTTCGCGTGGAATGCTCTGCAGATAGTCGGCGTCCCGCATCGGGCGGGCGGCGCCGAGAACACCGTTGTTCCCGTGGCATCCCGCACAGCGTTCCGCGTAGATCGCCTCGAAGCCTGCGCTGGTATTCGCCGGAATGACCGGAGCGGGATTCGGTGGCGGCTTTCCAGGAAGATCGTTGCAGCCACCGACGAGCACCGTCGTCCCAAGCAGGCAGATCAGACCAAGTCTCATGATTTCCCTCCGGGGCCCTGCTCGAGTTCGAGGCGATCCTCGAGGGAGCGCCCGACTTGGAGACGAACCAGGTTGAACCGCGAGATCACCGCGGCGCAAACCAGACCGAACGCCAACTGACTTCCCAGGAACCATGGCCAGGAAATGTACTGTTCGAGCGTGGGGTCGACGACGCGCAGGCTGGCCCACGCCACGCCGGTCCAGATGATCGGGGCGATGATGCCCCCCGCGAGCAACGGTCGACGCGGCATCATCGGGAGAGCGACCACGAAGATCGTACCCACCAAGACGCTCAGAGCGATGTGAAGACAAATCGCGGCGATGAACCAGGAGGCGTGAAACGCTCCGAGGGCCGCCGCGTCCGCGTCGCCGACCGACGGCACCAGGATGCCCGCGAGCAGATTGATCGGAAGCCAGAACCCCTGACCGGTGGTCAGTCCCCAGCCCACCGCGACCACGGCCATGGCCACGCCACCGGCGAGACCGCCGAACAGACCACTCCGATAGGGATGGATCTCCTCGGGAACGACGCGCCGAAGCGGTTTCTCCGGCGGCGGTCCGAGCTCCGGCGCGGGCAGCGGTTCGGCCGCCTTTTCGAGGGGAATCGCCTCGGTCACTTCCTCCGGGAACACCTCGCGAAACCAACCGACGAGCCCTACGAGCCCCGCGATCGCGCCGACCGCGCTGACCGCGGGATTCGTCACGATCCCGGCGAAGATAAAGGTGACGCCGAAAGCGGTCACCAGCGGCCAGGGGGTCGACCGCGGAATCCTCTGGAGGTACGGCATCTCCTCGAGCCCCTCGCCTCCGGAATGGGATTCATGCTTGCTCACGACACCGCCTCCTGAGGGACCCGACCGATGATGTAGACGAGCGTGAACACGAAGATCCAGACGACGTCGACGAAGTGCCAGTACCACGTCGCGACGTCCACCCGACCATGATCACGGGCCGGCTTGATGTGGCCGAACAACGACAGGATGAAGATGCCGATGAGGATGATCAGGCCGACGCAGACGTGGAAGGCGTGGAAGCCGACCAACGAATAGAAGTTCGTGCCGAAGATGTTGGTCCGGATGGTGAGCCCGTCCTCGTAGATGAGTCCTCGCCACTCCAGCGCGGTCCCGACGATGAATTCGATGCCAAGCAGAATCGTGACCAGAAGCCAAACGCGGAACGCCCCGACCGATCCACGTCGCAGTGCGCGGACCGCGAAGATCACCGTGAAGCTCGAACTGATCAGGCAGACCGAGTTCACGATGACCGGCCCGAGCTCGAGGACGTCCATCGGCTGGGGTCCGAAGGGACTCTTTCCGATGTAGTACAGATAGGTGACGATGAAGCCCGAGAAGAACAGGGTCTCCATGAAGATGAGCATGGCCATGCCCACTCGACCGCGGCCGTGAGGTGAACGCAGCGTCTGCGATATCTGGGTGTTCGGCACAGCGGTCACGACGAGGTCTCCAGACGCCGACCGCTCGCACATTGCTCAAACGTAGTGCGCATCGGGGTTCTCCGGGTTCTTGGCGTCCCACAGGGGGCGAGCACTGGTGACGGTCGGGATTCGATCGAAGTTCCACTCGGGCGGCGGACTCGACGTCGCCCACTCCAGCGTCCAGGCGTTCCACGGGTCCGGACCCGCGATCCTGCCCTTGCGCAGACTTCGGAAGATGTTCCAGATCAGGAGCAGGATCCCGGCGGCCTGCACCGGCACCCCGATCGAACTGATGAAGTTCCAGATCTCCAGGCCCCGATCGAGCTCGTAGGTGTAGATGCGTCGCGGCATCCCGAGAACGCCCGAGATGTGCATCGGCATGAACGTGAGCGTGAACCCGATGAACATGAGCCAGAAGGTGATCTTGCCCATTCGATCGCTCAACATGCGACCGGTCGCCTTGGGGAACCAGTAGAAGATCGCCCCGAAGATCCCGAAGATCGTTCCACCGAAGAGGACGTAGTGGAAGTGACCCACGACGAAGTAGCTGTCCGAAAGCTGCCAGTCGAAGGGAACCGTCGCGAGCATGATCCCGGTGAGTCCACCGATCAGGAACATCGCGACGAAGCCGGTGACGAACAGCATCGGCGTGGTGAATTCGAGCTTGCCCCCCCACATCGTGCCGAGCCAGTTGAAGATCTTGATGCCGGTCGGGACCGAGATCAGGAAGGTCGATGCGGTGAAGAAGGAATCCAGCACCGGACCGAGCCCCACCGCGAACATGTGGTGGGCCCAGACGCCCAGCGAGATGATCCCGATGCCGACCGTCGCGGCGATCATCAACGGATAGCCGAAGATGACCTTCCGACTGAACACCGGCATGATCTCGCTCACGAATCCGAACGCCGGGAGGATCAGGATGTAGACCTCCGGGTGCCCGAAGAACCAGAAGAGGTGCTGCCAGAGCAGCGCGGACCCCATCACCTCGGGATTGAAGAAGTGGGCACCGAGCTGGCGGTCGAAGAGGAGCATCGCCTGCGCCGCGGTGAGGATCGGAATCGCCACCAGGACCAGGAACGCCACGACGAGCATCATCCACACGAGCAGCGGCATCCGCATGAGCTTCATGCCGGGGCAACGCATGCAGATGATCGTGGCCATGAAGTTGATCGCCGTGGTCATGCTGCCGAAGCCGCTGACCATGATGCCCAGAATCCAGTAGTCGGTGGGATTTCCTCGACTGAAGGTGCGACTGGTCAGCGGGGCGTAGGCGAACCAACCGACGTCCGGAGCGACGCCGGCTCCGTAGAGACCGTCCGCCCCCAGATAGCTGAAGTAGAGAAGGAGTCCACCGAAGATGAAGAGCCAGAACCCGAAGGCGTTCAGACGGGGAAAGGCCATGTCCCTCGCCCCGATCATGAGGGGCACGAGATAGTTGCCGAATCCGAGGAGCACCGGCATGCCGACCAGGAACACCATGGTGGTGCCGTGCATCGTGAAGAGCTGGTTGTAGGTCTCCGGCGAGATCAGGTCGCTGTTGGCCCGGGCGAGCTGCAGCCGCATGACGCTCGCCTCGAGGCCGCCCACCAGGAAGAAGACGAGCCCGCAGCCGATGTACATCAGCCCCAGCTTCTTGTGGTCGACCGAACAGGTCCACGCCATGACCCGTTCCCAGAAGCCGGCACCATCGCGACGTCCGGCGAGGGCTGGAGGATGACTTGGAACGGTGGTCACGGAATGCTCCTGGAATGCGCGATCATCGCAGAGTGAACAGGTAGTCGGTAACCGCATCGAGCTCGTCGGGATCGAGCTTCAATGCGGGCATGTTGCAGCCGGGCTTGATGGCCTGTGGATCGTCGATCCAGGCCCGGAGATTCTCTCGATTGAAGGGGATCATGCCGCTCGCGAGCGTGTCGCGGGTCGCCACATGGGTCAGATTCGGTCCGAACATGCCGTCGCTCACCCCGTCGATGGTGTGGCAGTTCATGCAAGCGAACTCCATGAACACGCGCTTCCCTTTCTCCACCGATGACTCCGACATCGCAACGGTTCGCTGCGTCTCGAGCCAGGCGTCGAACTTTTCCT
>PKCT01000016.1 GCA_002862325.1 Phycisphaerae bacterium | reverse complement strand
CCTCGTTGCCCCGCATTGCACTGCTTTGCCCCGCATTGCCCTTCATTGCACTACCTTCCACTGCATTGCATCGAATTATGACGGACCACGCTGTGGCGCAGAACTTCTCTTACGCCGGAACGACGAAAGGTGATGCTGGCGGGGCTTGAGGATAGCAGGCAGCGCCGCATGCGCAGAGGCGCGAAGAAGGCGCGAAAGGCGGCCTCGGCGGAACAACGTGGCGCCGTGGTCGATCAAGCGCGCCGGGTCGCCGCCGATGCGGAGGGCCCGGCGATCGTGGCGAGACTCGACGGCGCCGACAAGGACGGCCTGCTCTCCGCCATGGACGCCATCCGCGCAGCCAGGTCGGATGCGGCGGTCCTCCTTGCATCCGCCGACCACGAGGCGGGGAAGGTCGTGATCGTCGCCAAGGTGCCCGACGCCCTGATCAAGGCGGGACTGAAGGCGGGCGACTGGGTCAAGGCGACGGCGCAGGCCTGCGGCGGCGGTGGTGGCGGGCGTCCCGACAGCGCGCAGGCCGGCGGCAAGGATCCGAATCGCGTGGACGATGCGATTACAACCGCTCGCCAGCATGCCGAGGGCGTCCTGTCCACCTCGAGTTGAATCGGCTGCGCCCTCAGGCACCGAATCGAAGATTCCGGCGTTCGACCCAGTCCGCATCGGGCTCGATTTCGATCATCGCCTCGTACGCCTTCTTCAGGAACGGCCCGGCGATGTCGCAGAGCGTCGACGGACTCACATCGGAGCCAAGTTCCACACAGAGGTCGAAGAGCATCTCGCAGGCGATCGCCTGGAGCTTCGTGCCCTCCGCTCCAAGACCGGACCCCTTGGCGATGATGTTCGCCAGGACCTGCGCAAGCCGAGTCTCGATCGCGACGCCCTGCCCTCCACGCCGTCGGTTGATCTCGACGACGACGACGACGGCGTCTCCGGTCGCGCCGATGCTCACGAGCGCTTCGGCCAGCATGACCCCGGAACCGTGTTGCCGAAGCGAATCACCGCTCTCCTTGAGGCGGAACACCGTCCAGCTCTGCTGCAGCTGGTCGACCGCCTCGGCGTACTTCCCGGAGTGGTAGAGATAGCGACCGAGGGCGTCGACCGCGTCGACCGACAAGGGATGATCCGCTCCGTAGTAGCGAAGTCGATAGGCCAGGGCCGCCTCGGCCCGGGAGATCGCGGTTTCGAGATCCGCTCGACCGTAGGCCACCCGAGCCAGATTGAACTCGATGGCGCCGAGCAGCTCGTCGCGGTCAATGTCGTCCCCTTCGAGCACCCGCTCACGAGCGCGGAGCAGATCCTTCTCCGCCGATTCGATATCGCCCAGCTTCAGATCGATCGCCCCCAGATTGAGCCCGATTCGAGGAACGTAGTCGGCCGCCTCCGCGTCACCCGCATCGGCCAGCCGCTGGAAACCCTCCATCGCCTCGATGAAGAGCGGACGCGATTCGTCCAGTCGACCGAGATCCCCGAGAGCCGTCGCCAGGACCATCGCCGAGAAGAGCCCCTCGCGATCGAGCCGGCCTTCACCGTCGCGACCGGCGTCGACCACGACGCCGAAGTCGTCCACGAAGTCCTCGCTCCGTCCCGCATTGAACAGTGCGTTGGCGATCGCGTTGCGGGTTCGACGAGCGTCGATCCCGGTGGGGCCTGACCGCTGCTCCCATCGCGAAGCGGCTCCCTGGAGCGACTCGATCCCCTGGTCGAACGCCCCGGTCCGAACCATGAGCGAGCCGAGGAACTCCTGCAGCATCGCGTGGGCGTACGGATCGTCCTGGATCAGTTCGAGGAGGTCCGCGGTGGGATCGATCAGGAACTCGTCGATCACCATGATCGCGATGTCGGTGGGTACGAAGACCTCGGCCAGGCCCCTGAACGCGAAGATCGAGTCGGCGACCTCGTCGTCGCCCACATCGAGCTTCTGGAGATTGCGATCGATTCGGGTCTCCATCTCGCTGGAAAGGCGATCACCGAGCGTCGAGGGCTCGACCCCACCGATCACGTCAGTGAAGAGCTTCAACGAACGGAACAGGCGATCGCGTTCCTCACTGACCTGTCGCAGCGCCGTCCTGGTCTCCTTTTCAGCGGCCACCGCCTTCTCGCGCGCGGCCTCCGCCTGGATCCCGAAGAAGGTGGTGCCCACCAGTCCGAGCACGATGGCGATCAACGTCGCCATCGCCAGACCGACCTGGATTCGATTCTTCCTCGCCAGCCTGAGCACGGTCTCCCACGTCGTGGGTGGACGGGCCACCAACGGTTCGTCGTTGAGGTATCGACGAATCTCCTCGCCGAGCTCGGCGGCACCGCGGTATCGATTCTCGGGATCGCGGGCGAGCGCCTTCGCTACGATCGCCTCGAGATCGACGTCGACGTCGACCCCCTTGTCGGCGAGCGAGGGGATGTCGATGGTCGCGATCGATTCGAGGGCGAGCCGTAGGCTGGTGCCACGAACCTCGTAGGGAAGCTTCCCCGTGATCAGCTCGAAGAGGATGATCCCGAGCGCGTAGACGTCCGCACCCGTGCCGACGTCTCCACCGCTCGCCTGCTCCGGCGACATGTACTGCAGCGTTCCGACGATCTCGTGCCGACCGTCGTCGTCGTCGTCCTTCAGGGCGACGCCGAAGTCGATGACCTTGGGCCGGCCATCGAGGTCTACCAAAAGATTAGGGGGCTTGAGATCACGATGAATGACCCCGCGACCGTGCCCGTATGCGACGCCATCGCAGGCGCTCGCGAAGATCTCCAGTCGGGCTCGTCGATCGAGGCCGAGTTCTTCGGCGTACTCGACGATCGTCCGGGCCCCCTGGATGAATTCCATCGCGAGATACGGTGCGGGACCATCGCTGGTATCGCGAACCCCCGCCTCGTACAGTCGCGCGACCGCGGGGTGCACCAACTTCGCCAGGGACTCGATCTCGAATTCGAACCGCTGCATCGCGCGTCGGCCGATCATCTTCGGATTCATCAGCTTGACGGCCACCGGCCGGTCGTTCGATCCCTGCCGGCAGAGGAAGACCGATCCCATGCCGCCGGCCCCCAGGAGCTTCTCGACCGAGAAGTCGCCGATGTGATCGGGCATCGACTTGAAGGGCGAGGCGGAGCCCGCCGATGCTTCCGGCGGGGTTTCGGTCGAACGGGTCCGCTCCTCGTCCTCCGCGTCGTCCTGCGTCTCCACCTCGCCCCAGGACTCCCCCGAAGAGGATCCCGAAGGCGTGTCGGGCGATGACGGTTCGGCGTCGAAGTCGATGGTCGCCTCGGGACCGACCGAATCGTCGGTCTCCTCCGAGGTGAAATCGATGGTCGCGTCGACTCCGCCACCGCCATCGACGTCGCGTTCCGCCATTCTCTGCGCGATCAGGGCCCGGATCCTGCGCTCGAGCGAGCGATCGCCGTCCGCCGACTCCACGATCCGCTGCTCCTGCTCCAGGGCGGGCAGATCGATGATCTCTTCGACGATCTTCTTGAGATTGGGGTCACCGGGCATGTCGGGTACCTACTGGATCCTCAGGATGGAGTCTGGATGATACGGTGCCTAGTACGAGAAGACTCATGCCAGAGAGGTCCAATCACATGTCGAACGATCAAAACGATGCCATCAAGTCGATTCTCGAGGAGAATCGTGTCTTCAACCCTCCACGGGAGGCCGCGGAGCGATTGGGCGGCGCTTGGATCGACTCCATGGAGTCCTACCAGGAGATGTGGCGACGCTCCGTCGACGAGCCCGAACGCTTCTGGGAAACGGAGGCTAAGGAACATCTCCACTGGTTCAAGCCGTTCGAACAGGTCCTCTCCTGGAATCCCCCCGACGCACGCTGGTTCGAAGGGGGACTGACCAACGCCTGCCACACCTGCGTGGATCGACAGGTCGAGGAGGGACATGGGGACGAGGTCGCCATCATCTGGGAGGGTGAACCGGTCTCCGATGGTGCACCCGAGATCCGGCGACTCACCTACGCCGATCTGCAACGCGAAACCGCCCGGGTCGCGAATGCGCTCGAGTCGCTCGGCGTCGGTCGAGGGGACATCGTTACGATCTACATGGGCATGGTGCCGGAGGTGGCGATCGCGATGCTCGCCTGCGCACGGATCGGGGCGGCGCATTCGGTCATCTTCGGCGGATTCAGCGCGAGTGCGATCGTCGATCGAGTGCGCGACGCGGACAGTCGGGTGATCCTCACCTGCGACGGATCCTGGCGGCGGGGAAGCATCGTGCCGTTGAAGGCCAGCGTCGACGAGGCCTGCCAGGAGCTGCCGGGCGTCACCTCGGTCGTCACCCTTCGGCGATGCCTGAACGACATCGAGATGGTCGACGGCCGGGACCACGACTGGCACGAGCTCGTCTCCCGACAATCCGACGATCGCCCGTGCGAGCCGATGGATTCCGAGGCTCTGCTCTTTCTCCTGTACACCTCCGGGTCGACCGGCAAACCCAAGGGGATCGTGCACACCACGGCCGGCTACTGCCTGCACGCATCGGTGACCGCTCGCAACACCTTCAACCTCAGACCGGATCGAGGTCAGGTCTACTGGTGCACCGCCGACGTCGGGTGGATCACCGGACACAGCTACATCGTCTACGGCGTTCTTCCGAACCGGGTGCCGACGGTGATGTACGAGGGAGCACCGAACTTCCCCGCGGAGGATCGCTTCTGGTCGATGGTCGAACGCCATCGCGTGACCCAGTTCTACACCGCACCGACCGCGATCCGCGCCTTCATGAAGTGGGGCGATGAACATCCCGCGGGACACGATCTCTCGAGCCTCATGGTGCTCGGTACGGTGGGCGAACCGATCAATCCGGAGGCCTGGATGTGGTACCACCGAGTCATCGGTGGCGAGCGATGTCCGATCGTCGACACCTGGTGGCAGACTGAGACCGGAGGACACATGATCACGCCTCAGCCGTGCGCGACGCCGACGGTTCCGGGATCGTGCACGCTGCCCACACTCGGAATCGATGCCGCGGTGGTCGACGACGACGGCAACGAACTCCCCCATGGGACCGGTGGACTGCTCGTCATTCGCAAGCCGTGGCCGAGCATGCTCCGCGGAATCCATGGCGACCGGGATCGATTCATCGAGACGTACTGGTCCCGAATCCCGGGCATGTACACCGCGGGCGACGCGGCGTCCCGGGACGATCGAGGCTACTTCTGGATCCTTGGACGGATCGACGACGTCATCAACGTCTCCGGACACCGCCTCGGAACGGCCGAGGTCGAAAGCGCCCTCGTCTCGCACGTGCACGTGGTCGAGGCCGCGGTGGTCGGCTTCCCGCACGACATCAAGGGGACGGGCATCGCCGCGTTCGTCACGCTCGGCCCCAGGGCCGAAGCCTCGGATGGTCTGAAGAAGACACTTCACACGCACGTGGGGAAGGAGATCGGAGCGATCGCGAAACCGGACATGATCCGATTCACCCACGCCCTTCCCAAGACGCGAAGCGGGAAGATCATGAGACGACTGCTTCGGGACATCGCGGCGGGCCGGGAATCGACGCAGGACACGACCACGCTCGAGGATCTCACGGTCCTCGCGAAGCTGCGGGAAGAGGACGAGTGATCGGAAGGCGGATCAGCCGGATCCGGAACGGGTGACGAGCACGACCCCGAGCACGACGAGTCCCATGCCGACGTACCGCATGGGCGAGATTCCGGTCTGCGCATAGCCGACCAGACCGAATCGATCGCACAGCAGACTTCCAGCCGCCGTGCCGCAGACGAAGATCGCGATCAGCACCGCCGCCCCCAGCTGGGGCGCGGCGGTGAGCTGCACCACGACCACGGTCGCTCCGATCAGACCTCCGAAGTACGCCCACCAGGGCATCCCTCGGATCGCGGTCCAGGCCGGCAGCCCCCCACTCTTGGAACTGGCGGCGAAGAGGACGAACAGCACGGTGGACAGCGCCGCGACGTTGACGACTCCGTTCAGCCATCCCGCCTGGAACTTCGAGCCGAGAGCGTTCGCGCTGGTGGCATTGATGCCGGCCTGCATGGGCTGGAGGAATCCGACGAGAAACACCGCGATCATGAGGATGTACCGCATGCAGGCTCTCCACTGCTGAGGAAGATTGGCACGATGGATGGAAGCGGCGGGGTGCGATCAGCCCGCGGACGACACCGGACCCCAGAACGACGGCCCAACGACGGTCCAACTACGGTCCAGTGGCTCCGAGCACGTCGTCTCGGTGCCGCGCCAGGTTAGACCATCTTCGCATGTCCCGCAGCGACTCGACGGTCTCGGCCGTGACGCCGCCGTCGGCGGTCACCGCGATGCAGACCGAATCACCTCCAGCCTGCCGGTGACGATCGCTCAGGAAGCCGGACGAGGCTGGATCCTCAGGATCGTGGACATTCGCCCAGAGTGGCGAAACCCACGATGGAGGAAGCACTCTGAAGAAACCTTCGTAGAGACCACGATCTCCGGACGGGCCGCCTTCTTCGCTGTGCGACGTGGCGAAGACGACCAGCTGGTCGGGTCGCCGAATCGACGAGAGTCGGCGGACGTAGAAATCACCGAAGGTCTCGCGGAAGACTTCGCTGAAGCCACCGTAGTTCTCATCTCCACCGACGAAGACGCTGTTGAGACCGAAGGCGGGATGGACGCTGACCGCGTAGAGGATCTCTTCGGTGGGCGATGCAGAGAGCTCATCGAGCAGGCTCGCCACCGGTCCGGAGTACATCGACGAGAAATCGTGGCCGAGATACGGCGCCAGCCGCAGCGGCCAACGATTGGCGGCGATCGGGGTGGTCTGGGTATCGACCCAATCGCCGGCGACATCTCGAGCGCGAAACCCGCCCGCATAGCCGGGCAGCACGCGGCCCCGATGATCCAAGGCATAGCCGTTCCAGGCCACACCGAGGCTTCTGGCCGCCGCCATTTCGGACGCCCGGTAGGAATCGCTCCGAACCGCGGTCGCCACGTGAATCACCAGCGCGAGCAGGAGCGAAATCGCAGCTATCACGACCAGAAGTTCGGTAAGGGTGAAACCCTGCACAGAAGTTCCGGTGGATCGACCGAAGATTCGCCCTGCTCGGACCGAACTCATTGTCCTATCGTAGCCTGAAATCCGCATCCCAGCCTAGCTAGTAGAGACTCAGTCTCAATTACCATCCAAATTCTATCCTTGCATTACACCCTCCGAACGCGCAACATCTGCATTTGAGGCCTCTCATCGAGGGGCTCGTTCGGCCCTCACCCCGGAAATCCTCCGCATGGCCTGCTCCATCCGTTTCGTACTCGCCATCTCCCTCCTTCTGGGGGTCTCGCTCCAGGCCGTCGGCCAGGATTTCGACGCCTCGTGGTCCACCCCGAATGCCGACCGGTGGAACTACGGCTTCAACCAGAGCGTTGGTACCAGACCAGAAGCCTCGATCTTCGGCTACACCGGCGACCTCTTCGAATTCGACGAGCGTGACGGTCAGGTGGTCGTGCGGTTCGACACCAGCGATCTCGTGCCGGTGGGCGAAGGCGACTCGAACTACCAGATTGAACTCATCGAGCTGGAAATCACGCTCTCCCAGGGCCTTCCGAGCGGTCTTGATACGACGCAGGACGACTGGCGAACGTATCTTCCGGCGGGAACGCCCGGTGCGGTGCCGGATACCGACGTCGGCCGACCGATCGAGCTCTACGCGACCGGTTTTCGCAATGGAACCACAGCGGACACCTGGACGGAGCAGACCGACTTCAGTGTCGTCGGTCCGTTCGGAGCCGGTGTTCGAACCGCCTTCGCGGCCGAACTCGGCCCGAGCGGCGCGTTGATCGATGTTTCGAATTCAATCACCGACCAGCGAACTCCGGTTCCACTGGCGATCGGTACCTCACCCGGCGCGACGCCCGGCGACCCGGTTTCGGAGGGGGCGACGATTCGCTTCAGTTTCGACGGCACCGATCCCGACGTCGCGACCTGGCTTGGCGGCGAACTCGACTCGGGCCGACTGACCCTCTCGATCTCCAGCCTCGTGGAGGCGGAGCAGGAGGGGGGGGACTTCGTCGAGTTCTACATGCGTGAGAATCCGCTCGTCACCGTGGGCGTTCGAGCCGCGGCCTCGCTGCGGATCGTCGGATCGATCGGCGCCGCGTGCACCGAACTCGGTGACCTCAACAACGACTGCCAGTACACCGGCGCCGACATCGGCATACTCCTGAGCCGATGGGGGACGAACGATCCCGATGCGGATCTGAACGGAAGCGGCAGCGTGGACGGCGCAGACTTCGGAATACTGCTGGCCCTCTTCTGAGCGATCGTTCTCCACGAGGACGCCGGAGCACTGAGACCGGAAGCAACGCAAACGCCCTCGCGCTACGAATGTGACACGCGAGGACGTTGGGTGTGGCTCTTCATACCGGTCCCGAAACAAGAGTCAGCAACCGGTGCACGGCTTCAGAGTCCCTGATGTCCCTTCACGATTCCAACGGCTCTCGAAACCGCCGACCGGACGTCGTCCGGATTGATGCGGAGAAGCGCAGCCGTCTCACCGATCGTGAGTCGTTCTCCATAGTGGAGGGCGAGCACCGCTCGATCCTGGGGGTCGAGATCCTCCGCCATTCGAGCTGCTCGTCGTCTTACCGCGTCTCGTTGTGGGATTCTGCTGGGCATGGTGTCTCTCCGTACGACGCATCTCTCGATCGAGTTCCTCGATCCGGAAAGTCTCCGCATCGAGACGCCGGATCGTCCGTGATCCGGCCATGACGCCAGTTCCAGCCTGCCAGGAGCATCCTTGCCCGTGGCTTCCAGGAATGGGTACCTCCGATCTCGTTCATCCCTGAACGATTCGGCTTCCTGGTCCGACCCCCACCACCGGTCGGCATGCTCCCGGGGAGTTCAACGGCGTCCCTGCACGCGTCTCCTCGGACATCGACACAAGTCGACGGCGGCCAGGATCTTTCGGTTGATTTCCGACTGGTGGGCGGTCACCCCACCACGGTGCCCATCTTGAGCACGGGAAGCAGCAGCGCGATCGCAACCACGGCGATGACCGATCCAAGTACCAGGATGGCAAGGGGTTCCAGGAGGACGCCGACCCTCTTCACCGCCGTCTCGAGATCCTCGTCGGCCGCGTCGGCGATGCGATCGAGGACCTTGGAAAGCTGGCCGGAACGCTCGCCTGCAGCCACCATCGCCCGAGCCGAGAGTGGAACCAGACTCGCCCTCTCGAAGCGATCGGCCAGACCTCGCCCGTCGCGCACCGACGATTCGACCGCGTCCCAGAACGCCGCCCACCGTCGCCAGGGCGAAAGGCCGCGACAGATCTGTATCGCATCCAGCAGAGGAACACCGGCGCCGACGAGAACGCCAAGCGTCCGCGTCGCTCGAACCAGATCGGCGGGCCGGACGACACTCCGCAGGACGGGGGTATCGAATCTCATCCGTTCGATCAATGATCGTCCGCTCGTCGTTCGCGCGAGAAGGAGCAGCGAACCACCGACGACGAGCAATCCCGGTCCCCATGCCGACCATCCATCGACCAGGAACCGACCACAACCGAGGACGAACTCGGTGATCGGAGGCAAGGTCGTCTCGCGCTGAGCGTAGATCGCCTCGAATCGGGGCATCACGAGGGTGATGAGGAGCACCGTGATCACGGTGCCCACGACTGCGAGCATCGTGGGATACGCGAGTGCGTTGCGGACCTGCCGTCTCAGCTTCTGTTCACGATGCATCCAATCCGCGAGTTGCATGAGCATTCCCGGCAGATCCCCCACCGCTTCGGCGGCACGAACCAGTCCGATCGCGACCGACGGAAAGAACCTCTCGTGCTCGGACATCGCGGAGCTCAGCGCGGTTCCCGACTCAACCTGATCACGGACGTCCGCGATCGAGGTGCGGAGGGGATCGACCGCCTGCGTCTCCTCGATGGTGAGCGCCTCCGCCAGGGGCACCCCGGCGTCCAGCATGACCGCAAGCCTTCGGATGAACCCCGCCACCGCGGTTCGGTCGACCGAGCGTCCAAGCAACGACTGGGTGGATCGACGCCGGTCCCGGATCGATCCATCGATCGCCGGCTCCACCCCGAGCACCACGCGTCCTTCACTCCGCAACCGCGCCGCCACGTCCGCCGCACAGGCCGCGGCCACGGTGCCCCGATGAAGGGTTCCGGAGGCGTCGCGCGCCTCCCAGGACCAGGTGGTTTGCTCTTCCATGACCTTCACCCCGCCGTGGCCGCCAGGACCTCTTCGATCGTGGTCAGACCATCGATCACCTTCCGCATGCCGTCCTGCCGCATGTTGTCGAAGCCGTTCCGTATCGCGATGTCGAGCAGCTCCCGATGCGGCACCGCGCCGGAGATCGCATCCACGATCGGTCCGGACGGAACAAGAAGCTCGAAGACGCCGATTCGGCCGCTGAATCCGGTGCCGCGACATCGCTGACACCCGGCACCGACCTGCAGACGGTCCACGCTCCCGACCGATTCGAGGAGCGCACGGGATGCCGGATCGACGTCGATCTCCTGCCGGCACTGCGGGCAGATTCGGCGGACGAGTCGCTGGGCGAGGACGCCGCGAAGGACCGTCGCCACCAGGAACGGTTCGACGCCCAGGTGCACGAGCCGAGCCGGCGCGCCACAGGCGTCGTTGGTGTGGAGCGACGAAAGCACGAGATGTCCGGTGAGCGCGGCCTGCGCCGCGGTGGTCGCGGTGGCTTCGTCGCGGATCTCACCGACCATCACCACGTCGGGATCCTGACGGAGCATCGATCGAAGCGCCGACGCGAAGGAGAACCCCGTACGCTCGTTGATCTGGAACTGATTGACACCGGGAATGACCGCTTCCACCGGATCCTCGATCGTCGAGAGGTTCCGGGCGTCGGCATCCATGCCACCGAGCGCCGAGTAGAGGGTCGTGCTCTTGCCGCTTCCCGTGGGTCCGGTGACGAGGACGATTCCGTTCGGCGATTCAAGGAGTCCACGCCAGTCGTCGCCCTGACCGGTCGACATGCCCAGGCGTTCCGACGAGACGATCGCACCTCGACTGTCGATGATTCGGATCACGACCTTCTCGCCGTGACGGCCGGGCATCGTGGAGACGCGAAGATCGACTCGACGGCCGTCGAGAAGGACGTGGATGTCGCCGTCCTGGGGGAGTCGGCGTTCCGCGATGTCGAGCTCGGCCATGATCTTGACGCGACTCGTCACCGCCGCCGCCATCCGATACGGAGGCCGAATGCGTTCGTGCAGGACGCCGTCGATGCGGAATCGGACGCGAAGCGATCGGTCGCCAGGTTCGATGTGGATGTCGCTCGCGCCATCGACCACCGCATCGTGGATGAGACGGTTCACGAGCTTGACCACCGGACCGCGTCCGGCGATCTCGGCGAGATCGGTGAGCTCGGCGACCTGTCGTTCGAGGACGGTGAGATCGGCGTCGCCCGCCTCCGTCTCGAGGTCGTCGATGACGAAGACGTTGGCCGCCGGCAACCAGCTCTCGATCGCCGCCGAAAGCTCGTCGGGACACGCCGCCGCGACCTGCACCTTGAATCCGGTGCGTCGCTCGATGTCCTCGAAGAGATAGATGTTCGATGGATCCGCGGCTGCGATCGTCATCACCTCGCGAACGAGGAAGAGCGGAAGCACCTGGTGCTGTCGGACGAAGTCGCGAGGAAGCGTCTCCACCACGGTCGCATCCGCGATCCGGGCGGGATCCTTGACGAACGGGACCCCCTGACTCTCCGCCACGGCGATCGCCACGTCGACGGCCGTGACCAATCCGCGTTCGACGAGGATCTCACCAAGCAGTCGATGATCCCCCTCCTCGGTCTGCGCCCGCAACGCCGACTGCAGCTCCGCCTCGGCCAGGCGGCCCGAACGCAGCAGAACCTCTCCCAACGGAAGGGGCACGCCCTCGAGGGAGGGATCGAGACGCTGGGTCCCGGAATTCTGTCGTGGTGGGTAATTCGTCATGGAGCCGTCCAGTCTCAGCGGACGAGTCGAGCGGCCTGCTCGACCCCCGGGTGGATTTCCATGCGCTCGTGGAGGCGCGTGATCTCCAGGACCGATCGCACACCGGCATCGGGTGCCGCGATCACGCAACGTCCGCCGCGAAGCGTCGTGGCGTCCGCGAGATCCAGCAGCGCCTCGAGCCCGCAGGAATCGATCAGTACCGTCTCGGAGAGGTCGAGGATCAGATTGTTCACCCCGGCCTGCACCCGCTCGAGGCACGCGCGGCGAACCTGGTCGACGGACTCGCCCACGAGTTCACCGACCAGATCGACGACGCACAACGTCCCCTGCTCCTCGAATCGAACGTTCATGCCGCCTCCTCTCGTTCTTCCACGAGCCTCAAGGCCGATCGCGATTCCTCGATGCCCTGCGAGAGCAGGCGGTCGTATCCGGTGAAGTCCATGCCCAGGAAGACCGGCACGATGTCGGGATCGAACTGACTTCCCGCGCAGTGTCGGATCTCCGCGAAGATCTCCTCGCGAGGCATCGCGCGTCGATAGGTACGATTGGAACTCATCGCGTCGAAGCTGTCGCAGATCGCCACGATCCGAGCCAGAAGCGGAATCTCGTCGCCGGAGAGTCCCGCGGGATACCCGCCACCGTTCCATGATTCATGGTGGCACAGCACGCCGGGAAGCAGATCCCGGATCTGCGGAATGTCCTTCAGAATGCGATAGCCGATCTGCGGATGCTGGCGGATCGCCGCGAATTCCTCGTCGTCGAGACGACCAGACTTCTTCAGGACCGCTTCGGGCACGCCGATCTTGCCGATGTCGTGCACGAGACCCGAGAGATGCGCGGTACGGACGAATTCGTCCGGCAGACCGATCGATACGGCGAGGTCTCGACTCAGTTCCGCCACCCGCTGGGAATGACCGCGGGTGTACGGGTCCTTCGCGTCGATCGCGGCGACCATCGCCTGCAACGTGCCCAGGAAGAGCGAGTCGAGATCTGCGTACAGGGACGCGTTCCGAAGAAACACACTGAGATGTCCCGCCGCCGAACCGAGGAGCGTCAGTTCGATGCTCGACAATGGCCCACCGGCCCGCCCACCCGCGACCAGATGCCCGAGGCACTCGTCTCCGCTGCGGATGGTCGCGATGCCGAGCTCGCCATGACCTTCCAGGTTCGCCGCCCGAGCCGCCGTGCCCTGCCCCGCATCGAGAATCTGCCGCAGCGCAACACGGCTCGGCGCCTGATCGCCATGGACGAAGCTGCGGAGCGCCAGCGGTCCGTCCGTCGCGTCGATGTGTGCGGTGACCCAGGCGTAACCGCCCGTCACCGCGAGTTCTCGACACGCCGAATCCAGGAACGCCTCGGGATCTCCACCGACGACCAGGCCGTCGATCAGGGAGTTCAGGAGGTGCAGTTCCTCGTAGGTGTCGGCCAACTGGCTGTCGACCGACTGCTGGACCTCGCGTTCCCGCACCTGGGCGAGAACCTGCGTGTGCAGCCGTCGGATCAAGGGTGCGATGTGCGGCATGGAGGCGTCGGACGGAAGATCGCCGTCCGCGGCGAGTCCACGGACGAGCGTCTCGTCCAAGCGAGCGGTGTTGCAGAGCATCGAGAGCGAACCGTGTTCGAGCAGCGACGAGGTGAGTAGGACCGCGAGGCCCGCGTCGTCGACGATCCCGCCGGCTCCACGGACCACGCAAGGCACCACGTGAACGCCGTCGAGCACGTCCGCGGACTCGCCCGAGCCCTTCAGGAGACGCTCCAGATCGCGTTCGATCGCGGTCCGGATCGGCGCTGACGCCAGAACGAGGCGTTCTCGCCAGGCGACCACCGAATCTCCGGGCGTGGGCCAGAACGCATCCTCTCCGCGGACGGGGATCCACACCGCTCCGAGCGACGAGAGTTCCCGTCCCATCAGGAGCTCCAGCGATTCGCCGGTCGTCGACGCGGACATCACGCCGCCTCCCGTTCGATGGTCTCCTCCGCATCCCCGATTGCGCGGAGCACGGCGTCGAGAAGGATGCGAGGCGAGAACGGCTTGTCGAGCATCTCGACGATGCCCGCACCCTGTAGTTCGACCGGCGTGAGGCGAAACCCCCGAGCGGTCAGCATCAGGACGGGAATCGACGCGGTGCGCGGATCGCCCCCCATCCTCTTGGCCAGCTCCAGACCCGTCATGAACGGCATCTGGTGGTCGGTCAGAACCAGATCGACCCGGTTCTCGCGGAGGATGTCCCAGGCTTCCTGGCCGTTCGTCGCCGAGACCACGTCGAATCCTGCGAGCTTGAGCTTGAAGGAGACGACTCGAACGATGTGGGGTTCATCGTCGGCGACCAGGATCGTCACGGGCTTGTTCGAAGTCGAGTCTTGCATCATGCGGCCATGGAAGAGGCGAAGGAGGCCGGGACGCCGAACCAGAATCGTGCGCCCTCACCTACTCTTGAATCGACCCCGATCCGGCCCTGATGAACTCGCTCCACGATGTTTCGGCAAAGATCCAGTCCGAGCCCCGTTCCCTGGGCTTTCCGCTCGTACCGGCTGACCCGATAAAACTTCTCGAAGATCCTCGGAAGATCCTCCTCGGGAATCCCGAGCCCGGTGTCGGTCACGGTCACGACGACCGACCGCGTCAGATCCTCCGGAGCCACCTCGATCGTGACCCGCTCCCCCTCCGGCACGTACTTCAAAGCGTTGCCGACCAGGTTCGTCACCACGGTCGCGAGCATGACTCGATCACCTTCGACCTCCAGTCCCCCCTGACCGGACAGGACCCGCAGATCGATCGAACGCTTCTGGGCGGTGGCGCGGAGGCCGTCGACCGTCTCGTCCACCAGGTCGCCGAGATCAATCCGCTCGATCCGGGGGCGGGCGACGCCCGCCTCGATTCGGCTGATGTCGAGCATGTCGTCCACCATGCGGGCGAGACGGTCGCTCTCCTCGCTCGCGATCGCCATCATCTCGCGGCGATGGTCCGGATCCTCGAGATCGCCGGTCTCGAGCATCTCGAGCGTCGCGCGAATGGAGCTGAGCGGCGTTCGGAGTTCGTGGCTCGCCTTGGCGACGAACTCGCTCTTCAGACGAGCGATCTCCCGTTCCCGCGTGGTGTCGTGGAGCACGAGCAGGATCCGCCCCGCGTCGTCGAGTCTGCGCAGGGAGACCTCGAAGTCCCGAACGACCATGTCGGATTCACCGGTGGTCGAGAAGTTCACGCGACGCGTGCCCGGGCAGTCCGACGCGAGGCCGCGTGCAAGCTCCAGGATCTCCCGCATCGCCACCGGATTCCGGACGAGGTCGCCGAGTCCGATTCGGTCGGTCGACGAATTCCCCTCGAGACCCACGAGCGTCGCGGCGGTGGCGTTGTGCTCGAGCACCACGCCGTCCCCGTCGATCACGACGACCGGGTCCTCGAGCGCATCGAGGATCCTCCGCGACTGTCGCACCATCTCCTCGGTGATGTGACGGGCGAGAATCTGCTCCCGCCGGATCGTCTCCACATGTTCCACCCATCGCTCGAACACTGCCTCGAGTTCCGACGGTCCTTGGAACGTCTCCTCGGTACGTGCATCCAGGCGACGGCATCCGGAGCGCCAGACGCGGTCTCGAAACCACCATCCCGCGGCGAAGAGACTCGCGGACACGACGCACCACGCGATCATGAAACCCTGGTCGAACATGCGCTATCACCCACAAGGACGTGCTCGGCGACCGATTCGGGGGTTCAGTCCTCGAGATCGATGCTGACGTTGGTCATGCGACCCCGAAGGCGATGATCGTCGGGACGATCCTTCGCGAGGCTCGCGTAGATCCGGTACGCCGCGGCGAGCTCGCCACGAAGCTCGTGGCACATGCCCATCGCGAGACGCGGTTCGGTACGTTCCGGGGCGATCGCGCTCGCCCGCGTGAAGAGCTTCAACGCCGATTCGAAGTCGCGTTTCCGCTGCGCGACCTGACCAAGGAGGAAGTACCCCTCGAATCGCTGCGGCTCGAGGACGACGAGACGCTGTCCCGCACGCAGGACCCTCTTGAAGTCGTCGACCTGGATGCACACGAGACCGAAGTCGATCCAGCCCTGGACGTCCTCGGGGAAGAGATTGACCAGATCGAGCATCGCCTGGCGACCCTCCCGAAGGCGACCGCCCTTGACCAGGCATCGACCGCGAAGACGCAGAAGCTCCCGATCCCTGGTCCCCTCGTCGGACATCTCCATCAACCGATCGATCGTGACCAGCCCGTCCGCGGTCCGTCCTGCGCCGATCTGGGCGCGGGCGAGGTCCTCGAGCGTCCATCGATCCTCCTCGTCGAGGAGCACCGACTTCTCGAGGTACGTCACCGCCTTCGACCAGTGTTCGTTCATCATCGCAACCCGCCCCTCGAGGTGAAGGACCGCCGAGTCGTGGCCGAACGCGTCACCGTGGAGATCGAGCGTGTCCTCGGCCTCCCGGAACATCCCGGCCCCGATCAGGACGTCGACCGCGGCGACCAGCATCTTGGAGCTGGAGGGCGAGAGGTCGAGCGCGGCGAGGTAGTACTCGACCGCGTCCTTCGGGCGCTCGAGCCGTTCGGCGAGAATCCCGAGAAAGTACTTCGCATCGGCGTTCTTCTGGTCGAGCCGCTCCGACTCCTCGAAGCTCGCCAGGGAGTCCTGGAGCGAGCCGGTCTCGAGATAGATCCGACCGAGCAGCGTCCAGTATTCGCTCTGGTCGCCGGACTTCTCGATCGCCGCCTCGAGATGACGCTTCGCCTCAAGGAAGTTCCCGGCTCGGAACGACTGGTCCGCCTGATCGTAGTCCACGCGGCTGCGGACGACGTTGAACTTGGTGTTGGCCAGGGCCCGCGCTTCCTTGCCGCGCTTGGTGGGACCGGTGCATCCGCCGAGAAGACCCGATGCGGAGACGGCGACAATGAGAGAAGCGACGCCGATGATTCGACGAGGGGTGTGGTTGGTCATGGTACGTCCTTTCCTGCTGGTTCCATCCGGGGATGGAGAGACGCCGTGTCGCCACGGGGACGACACGGCGATATTCGTGATCAGTCTTCGGTGACCGTGGCGATCGAGGAATCGTCCGACGACGCCGGATACTCGCCGGCGAAGAAGTCGATCTGATCGCTGGCGAACTGGGCCAGCCACCAGAATCGGCCCCAGGTGGAGTAGCGAGGATGGGAGACGAGGCGGGTCTGGGATTCGCCGACGAATTCGAGGATCGTCTGATTCGTCCAGCCCTCTTCGATCACGGGTTCCACGGGGAGGTCCGTCTCATCCGATGCGTCGGTCACGACGACCTCGGGAGCGGTCTCCTCGACGACGGTCTCGAGCGCCGTCTCCTCCGAGTCGAAGAAGTCGGTCTGGGAATCGGCGACCACCTCGTCGCCGTCGAACGCCGAGGCGAACTCGACCGGCGTCTCGGGAAGATCGAGATCGGAGACCAACTCGTCGACGAAGGTGTCGACGGAGTTCGACGGCGTCGCGTTCGACACCTCCTCCACCCCGCCGGCCGCGACCCCGAGGGGATCGACCTGGGTGTTGAGGCGTGCCTCCTGATCGAGGTCCTCCTCGTGCTCCTGGTGCTGGTTCTCCATCACCCGAAGCCAGATGTCGTAGTCGTAGAAGTCGCCGCCGCTCTCTCCGGTGAGCTTCGCACGCATTCGACGCACCTCGGGCTGGGCCGGATTGAGTCGAAGCGAGTTGTCGAAGTGGTAGAGCGCGAGTTCGAAGTCGCCGTCGTTCATCGCGTCGAAGGCGTTCTGGTTCCGCTGCGAACTCATCTTCTCGCGACTGAAGGGAAGGAGCCCCTCCCGCATGCCGGCGCGAAGACTGTTCACGAAGGCCATGCCCTGCGATCCCGACATCTCGACCAGCTCGTCGTCGACGATGTTGGGCGTGATCAGGAAGATGATCTCGCGACGCCGTACCTCGTTGTCGTGTCCGCCGAAGGCGGCCCCGAGGATCGGAATGTCGCCGAGGAACGGAACCTGACTGTTGGTGACCCGCGTCTCCTCCTGGAAAAGGCCGCCGAGCACCAGGGTCTGTCCATCGCGGACCTTGACGTTGGTCGAGATCTCGTTGGTGAATTCGTCCGGCACGAGCAGAGAGCCGGCCGCGCCACCCGCGGTGATCGGGCGAAGCTGGGCGTTGGAGACGCTCGGGTAGAGCTCCATGCGGATCGAATCGTCCTTCGAGATGAAGGGGCGGAGCATGAGCCGGACACCGGTATCGAGGTACTGGACGGTCTGGGTCGTGGTCGTGTCGGTCGACGTCGTGGAGAGATAGGCGACCCGCTCGCCCACGAGCACCTGGGCCCGCTGACGGTTCAGCGCCATGAGCCGGGGCCGGGCGAGCACCATGGTGTCGGTCACCTGATCGAGGGCACGGACGAAGACCGCCGCGTCGCCGGCCACCAGACCGAGCTTCATGTTGGCGGGACCCGTCGCCGTGTTTCCGGCCGTGGACTGGATGCCCCACGAATCGGACTCGCTTCCGTAGACGGGAGTCGCCGCGCCGGGGGCGGCGGCGGATGGGACGTTGCCGCGGAGAAGATCGGTGACCGGTCCCAGCGGTGAGACGAGCTTGGTGATGTCGAGATTGCCGATCAGGGCGAAGTCGACGCCGAACGCGTCGTTCTCGGACACCGCGACGCTGGCGATCGTCGCGTCGACCACGACCTGCCGCGGTGGCGTGTCGATCTCGTCGAGCAG
>PKCT01000011.1 GCA_002862325.1 Phycisphaerae bacterium | reverse complement strand
GCCGTTCGCCGAGCCGCGAGTTCCTGTTCCATACCGCGTCGGATGGCCTTCTTGATGGTCTCCGGCGTGATGCCGTGCTCGGCGTTGTAGGCGATCTGCCTGGTTCGCCGTCGCTCCACCTCGTCGATCGCGGCCTGCATCTCCGGGGTGATCGAGTCCGCGTACATGATGGCCTCGGAGTTGGCGTTGCGTGCGGCTCGGCCCATCGTCTGGATCAGGCTGGAGGTCGATCTGAGGAACCCCTGCTTGTCCGCGTCGAGAATGCATACCAGCGACACCTCGGGAAGATCGAGACCTTCCCGGAGGAGATTCACCCCGACCAGGATGTCGAAGGCGCCTTCTCGAAGATCGGTGAGGATCTCCAGTCGTTCCAGCGTGTCGATCTCCGAATGGAGATACCGAACCCGCAGGCCCTGACGTTCGAGCCAGTCCGTGAGCTCCTCGCAGAGACGCTTCGTCAGCGCGGTGACCAGCACCCGCTCACCCTTCTCCGCTCGTTCGCGACAGCGATCGGTGAGATCCTGCACCTGGCCGCGGGCGGGCAGGATCGTGATCGGTGGATCGACGAGTCCGGTCGGACGGATCACCTGTTCGACCACCAGCCCCTCGGCCTTTTCGAGTTCGTAGGGTCCGGGGGTGGCGGAGACGTAGATCGCCTGTGGCACGAGCTCCTCGAACTCCTCGAACTTCAACGGCCGGTTGTCCAGGGCGCTCGGCAGCCGAAACCCGTGGTCGACCAGGGTCTCCTTGCGTCGGCGGTCGCCGAAGTACATGCCTCGGATCTGCGGGATGGTGACGTGGCTCTCGTCGATCATGACCAGCCAGTCGTCGGGGTCGCCGTGGCCGTCGCCGGCGTGGGCTCCGGCGAAACCATGGCGGAAGTAGTCGAAGAGGCAGAAGGATCGGGCCCCCGGATTGCGGCCGTCGAAGTGCCGGGCGTAGTTCTCGACCCCCGAGCAGTATCCCACCTCCTCGATCATCTCGAGGTCGTAGCGAGTGCGGCCGAGAAGGCGTTGGGCCTCGAGCAGCTTACCCTCCTCCTTGAGATCCTCGACCCGCTCGTTCAGTTCCGCTCTGATGGAGGCCAGGGCGGACGCCTTGTGATCCTCGGGCATGACGTAGTGGACCGCGGGGAAGATGAACACGCGGTTCTCCTCCGCGAGCAGCTCTCCGGTGAGGGGATCGAAGAGCTGGAGACCTTCGACGTCGTCTCCCCAGAGATCGATCCGGACGCCGTGTTCCTCGTAGGCCGGGAAGACCTCGATGCAGTCGCCCTTGACTCGATACTGACCGCGAACCGGGTCGACCTCGTTTCGCACGTACTGCATGTCCGCGAGTCCGAGGAGGAACTTCCGCCGATCGAGCATGCGTCCCTTCTCGACCATGACGATCTTCTTGGCGTATTCGTCCGGCGATCCCAGGCCGTAGAGGCAGGAGACGCTCGCGACGACGATGACGTCGCGTCGACTGAGCAGGCTGCTCGTGGCTGCGAGGCGAAGGCGGTCCAGATCGTCGTTGCGGCTCGCGTCCTTCTCGATGTAGATGTCGCGAGCCGGAATATAGGCCTCGGGCTGGTAGTAGTCGTAGTAGGAGACGAAATAGGAGACCGCGTTCTGAGGAAAGAGCTCCCGGAGTTCCTCGAAGAGCTGCGCGGCGAGCGTCTTGTTGTGACTGATCAGCAGGGTCGGCCGTCCGACCCGCTGGATGACGTTCGCCATGGTGAACGTCTTGCCGGTGCCGGTGGCGCCGAGCAGTACCTGACTTCGGCTGTTCTCGTTGATCCCGGCGACCAACTGGTCGATCGCCGCCGGCTGGTCGCCGGTGGGGGAGAATTCACTGCGAAGTCGAAAAGGGGAGTCGCTCATGTGTCCGTAGGGTAGGACCGCATGGGCGGTTTGGCTCGTGGATCGGGTTGCACGCGGATTCGATGCGGGGGGGCGTCAGGGACAGGGGCCCCACAGGCTGATGAACAGGCCCAGGTCGTCGCCGTCGACGACCTCGTTCCCGTTGAGATCTGCAGGGCATCCGATGCAGGGTCCCCAGGAACTCAGCATGCTACCGAGGTCGCCACTGTCAACAAGTCCGCTGTCGTCGAGGTCGCCGGGACACCGTTCGGGCACCGACATCTCGAGTGCGGCGTCCGCCTGGACGAGTCCCCAGCCGGTCTCAATGTCGAAACCGGGTGCTCCCATGTCGCGGCAGGTCGCCTGGAGGATCTGGATGATCTCGTCCGGCGTCAGGTCGGGATTGACGTCTAACATGAGCGAGGCGACGCCTGCGACCAGCGGCGACGCGAACGATGTTCCGAAGACGGTGGCGTAGTCTCCCGCGGCGTAGCCCGCGGCACCGACCCGATCGGTGGCCGGAATCTCCGCCCCGGGACCGTAGATGGTGACGTTGGGGCCGTAGGTCGAGAAATCCGCACGTCGGCCGAAGCGATTCGCGGCCCCGACGGAGTGGACGCTGGGGAGGCGAGCGGGAAAGTACATCGTCGTGGCTCCGTCGTTTCCCGCGCTGGCGAAGTGGACCATGCCCTGCTCGTGGGTGGCCTCGTAGGCGGTTGCGATCGACTGGGGATCGCCGCCGTAGAAGTTGCTGTTGTTGGTCACGCGGACGCCTTGGCCGACGCCCCAGTCCAGAGCGTTCACGGTCCAGCTCCACGATGCCCACCAGCTCCCGTTGCACTCGCTCGTATCGGTTTCCATGCAGCGCACACTCAGCGTCCTGGATGCCGGTGCGATGCCGACGGATCCCAGACCGTTGTTCCGGACCGCGGCGATGCATCCCGCGACCGGGGTTCCGTGCGAGTCGCATGGGTTCCCCGGGAGCCCGCCCGCGACGCCCTCGACCTCGCCGGTGGTGAAATCCCGACCCGCTCCAAGTTGGAGATCCGGATGGAATTCCTCCGCGCCGGTGTCGATGACCAGGACCGCGTGGTCGGCGGTGCCGATCGTCTCGGTCCAGGCGGCGAGCGACTGTAGATCGAATCCCGGCAGACCACCCAATTGGCCGGTATTTCGGTGCTGCCAGGAATCCCCGAACAAGGGATCGGAACTCCGGTGGACCGTGCTGCGACCACGCACCATGAGGTCCGCTTCCACGAAGTCAATGAACGGATCGTCCTTGATGGATCGGATCGCGTTCAGCACCTGCTCTCCGGTCTCGACGTCGAGGTCGAGAAGTGAGAGTCCGGGAATGGCGGGGTAGTCGTGTATCTCGAACGCGACCCCGAGACGGTCCAGGCCTCGAATTCGGTCATCGACCCGGCAGTCGTCGCACCATCGGACGAAGATCCGCGGCGAGAGCCACGCGGGTTGGCCGGTCGGATCGCTCAGCATGGGCGAATCGAAGACGACGTCGAGGGGCTTGGGTTCCTCCGTATCCCGAAGACGCCATCCGCGCGGCATGCCATCCGGTGCGATCCGCGTCTGGTCGGCGAGATGCGACACGCGTTCTTCGGTGAGACGAAAACCGGCGGGGAGAGAGACGTCGGAGATCGCGATCGGCGAACGATCCCGGGCGAGGTCTTCGGCGGACGCCGGTGCGGTGCCCGGACCGAACGCCAGCGGGAGCACGCAGAATCCCCATGCGACACGTCTGATCTTGAATACGGGCATTGTCACTGTCTCACGAATAGATGGAAGCTTCGGTGTTTTGTCGTCTCAAAGCGATTCCCTGATGCGACCTCGACCACCGTTGTATCGCCAAAAGACACGGAAGGCCCGGAATTCTTGCAAGTAATCGTCAGCCTGCGCGGCCGGTCGAGAGCAGGACCCGCGGGGACCGCCGTTTCAGCGCCAACGAGGCGGGGAGGCTCGCGAACAGGGCGAGCCCGACCACGACGACGGCTCCGATCGCAGTCGCCGCCACGGGAATCCTGAGGGAAAGGTCGATCCCCGCGAGATCCTCGTACATGAGCACGCCGATCCAGGCGAGATGGACGCCCAACGCGGTACCGGTGACGACCGCCGCGACGCCGGTGGCGGCGATCTCGGCGAGCACCAGTCGCGGACCCACTTCGGCGGCGCCGCCGACGGCACGCAGGACCCCGAACTCGAAGCCTCGAGCGGTGATGCCCGCCGCGACCACGTTGCCGACGCCGAGCGACGCGAGCAGCAGCGCCGCAATCGCGATCGAAGCGGTCACGGCGAGAACCTTGCCGCCGATCTCCTCGACCAGGGCCTTGATCTCGCGACCACTCGCGAAGATGGCGCCGGGGATCTCCTCTCGGATCGATTGCGCGAGATCCGCCTCCGCCGCGTCCGCCGCGTCGTCGTCCGCCGGGAGGTCGAGGTTGAGTTGCATGATGAACGCTTCCCGCGTCCCGAATCGCGACGCCACGGTCTCGAAGTCCATGAAGACGCAGCTCACGGCATGTTCGAGATAGACGCTGCGGATTCCGAAGACGCCGGTCGCCATGTCGAGACCGGCCGCGCCGACCACGCCGACGATCTCGAAGTCGTGCTCGTCCCCGACGGCGCCGAGCGTGATGACATCGCCGACCCCGAGTCCGCGCGCGGTGAGAAACTCCTTCGCGACCAGGACGGCGTCTCCGTCGGTGAGCCTCGGAATGGCGGTCGATGCATCCCCTTCGATCCAGTCGATCCGGTTGAAGCTCAGGAACTCCTCCGGAACGAAACCCACGCAGACCACGTTCGGTGGAGCCATGTCGCCCGTGCCCAGGCGATCCTTCTCCGCGACCCGGAGTGGGAGGTACCCCACCGGGCTCGCGTTCGCGACGTGGGGCATCGATCGGATGAGATCCTGTTCCGCGACGCCGAGTCCGCCGGTCTTCATCACGAATCCGTCGGCGAATCGCACCCGCTCGCGGAAGTCCTCGACCAGCGCGAGTCCGTTGCTCCAGGTCGAGACGAGCACCGAAAGGCCGACCATCAGCGCTCCGGCGGTCATTCCGAGTCGCACGGTCCCGCTCCGAAGATTCCCCGCAAGCAGGGCGTAGGGGAGCGCGAAGATCTTCGCGAGCGGCCGTGACAGGAGCAGGGCGGTCACCGCGAAGACCGGAACGGCGAGGAGGAAGTAGCCGACGTGCACCGCGGGGAGGCCGATGAACGCGTACACCAGGAAACGAACGTCGGGGTTCGGGATCAACAGGAGCACGACCTGGATCAGGGCCAGACCGACACCGAAGGCGGCGAACCAGTACGGCGCCGAGTGCTTCATGATCTTGGCGCGGTTGGCAAGCGCCTCGAGAGGGCTCGCGGTCGCCGCACGCCACGCGGGCCATGCGGCGCCGAGAAGGCCCGCGAGGATCGCGCCGAGCATCGCCGACACGACTCCCTCCAGCGGAACGGCGAGTCCGCCGGGAAGGAGATCCGCGTACCACCAGCGGAGGATCGCCGCCAGCAGAATTCCGAAGGGCGTGCCGATCGCGGCCCCGATCCCGCCGATGAGCATCCCCACCATCGCCTGGGATCCGCCGAGTTGCCAGCGGGATGCGCCGATGCATCGCAACATGCCCAACTGACGAATCTGCTCGCCGATCGCGGTCGTCATCCCGATGGCGACGATGAAGGCGCAGGCGAGGAAGGCGACGATGATGCCGACTCGGAAGCCGACCTGGGACGCGCGGACCTGGCGGTCGTAGCCCGCGCGGGCCCGCTCGGCCGCCTCGAGGAGGAGAGGGCTTTCGATCCTCTCCGCGTTCGCCTCCACCCAGGCCGGGACGTCCAGGCCCTCCTCCAGCAGGATCGAGATCATCGACGCGCGCCCGCGTCGGCCGGTCGCCTCGTCGATGACCGATCCATCGAGCAGGACCTTCGGCTTCTGGAGCGCACCCAGGATGGGTCGATCGCGCACGCCGACGACCTCGAGTTCGATCGGATCGCCGAATCGTTCGATGCGAACGCGTTCTCCAATGCCGATCTGAAGCCGCTCCGCGGTCAACGGATCGACCAGGATCTCCTCGGCGTTCGTCGGGACGCGACCCTCCAGGAGGTCGTACTGATTGAACGCATCTTGGCGGCTCGCATCGACGCCGCGGGCCTGGACCGTGATTCGCAGTCGGCGGCCATCGCGATCTCGGCGATCATCGGTTCTGGCGAGGGTAATCGCCCCCTCGGTACGGGCTGCGGAGTCGCGGACGCCCGTCCAGGTGCGGACCTCGTCCGCTATGGCAGGATCGAAGGGGGATCCGTAGCGGTGGACGATTCGGGCGTCGACATCTCCAATCGACCGGGAGATGCGGTACTCGACCGTGGCCTGGACCGTGCGCAAGCCGGTCGATACGGCGGCCACCAGCGCGGCGGCCAGGCCGACGGCGATCACGAGCAGAACCGTTCGGGTTCTACGCCCGGACAGGGCGTGTCGCGCGATGTGCCAGCTCGATCGCATCCATCCCTTCCGTGGCGAAGTCGTCGGCGACTCGTCCGTCCCGAAGCACGTAGAGGTGACGGCAGTGGGTGGCGGCGGCGGGTTCGTGCGTCACCATGAGAATGAGGACGCGACGCGATCTTGACAGATCGTCGAGCAGTCCCCAGAGACGATCACTCGCCGCACTGTCCAGGGCGCCGGTGGGCTCGTCGGCGAGGACGACAGGCGGTTCGAAGAGGAGGGCCCGCGCGATGGCCACCCGCTGCTGCTCGCCACCCGAAAGGGCGTCGGGACGATGTCCCATGCGGTCGGAGAGTCCGAGGTCCTCGAGCAGGGACGCCGCCCGGGCGGACATCCTCTCGGGCTGTCGTCCGTCGAGCACGGCGGGCAGCAAGACGTTCTCGAGCGCGGTCATCGAGGCCATCAGGTTGAACTGCTGGAAGATGATGCCGACCCCGTGTCGCCGAAACGAGGTGAGCTCACGCTCGCGCATCGTGTCGATGCGTGTTTCGCCCACTCGAATCTCACCCGCGTCGGGACGGTCGAGTCCGCCCAGGAGGTGGAGCAGTGTGGACTTGCCGCTGCCACTGGGACCCATCACGCCGACCAGGCCGGGCTCGTGAATCTGCAGGTCCAGACCACGGATCGCGGGAACCGAACCACTTCCGAGGCGGTACGCCTTCTGGAGGTTCCGGACATCGATGCCCCGGAAGGTTTCGGTCGGCTGCGGTGTCTTCATGGTCTCAACGAGGGTCACGGATTCCGTGTTCGGTGTCCGGCGTGGTCTAGATCCGCACGCCCGCGTCGAAGATTCGGTTTTCAGCCGTTCATCGAGTCGTACGCGGAGGCGTTCATCAGCGACTCGAGCGGTCCGGCGTCGGCGACCTTGATTCGGACCAGCCATCCATCTCCGTAAGGGTCCGAGTTCACCAGAGAGGGATCATCGACCACGGATTGGTTGACTTCGGCGACTTCTCCGGCAACCGCCGTGTAGATGTCGCTGGTCGTCTTGACCGATTCGACCTCGCCGACCGAATCTCCGGGAGAGAGTTCCGTGCCGGTCGGCTTCATCTCCACGTAGGTGATGTCGGTCAACGCCTCTGTAGCGTGGACCGTGATTCCTATCGTCACCAGATCACCCTCTCGGTGGAACCACTCGTGGGATTCGGAATAGGTCCGGTCGGCGGGACTCGACATGAGGGTCTCCAGAGGGGTGGGGGTCTTGCGGGAACCGCGCGGCCCGCGTACGCGGCGAATCATAGCGACCCCTCCAGGCGGCCTCACACCCGTCTTGCCGAGCCTGGATTCCGCGTCGATATCCCCATGGTGGGAGGATGCCCCATTTGCGGAAAGCAGGCTCGTCGTTTGTTGCGAGGGGCATTTCTGAGTGATACAGTTTGGGTGGCTGTTCTCAGCCTCAACATTGATCTTTCTCCCCTCCGGAAAGCACCGACGCTCGCGTCGGTGCTTTCTTTTTGTCGGAAAACACGAGCGCAGGGTCATTCGACATCCTGTCAGTCTCTCTGGGTCGTGCCTGGAATCCGATCTTCGGATCATGCGGGGCGTTTAGGCTCTTCCGGCTCAACCGAAGCGTGTCTACGTCTGATAACCGGTAGGCCGGTTGACTCACGTTTCGAGACCCCAGGCGATGAACGGGGTGGGCAGGTTGAATGATGGATGCCACCGATGCCGATGAGAGGGAGCGTACGAGCTACGCCGCTCGGACTGGTCGCGTGTCGACCCCGTACACTCCGACCTCTGCTGGTGCTGATATTCGAAGAGGAGTTCGTTCTTGGCACAGATTCAACTGCTGGTCACCGCATCCGTAGATTCGTTTCGCTCACGGCTGGAGGGCGACGAGGACGCGTTGACTCTGGAGGACATGCCCCAGTTCGGCGCGTCCGAGCTCGGCGTTCGAGGCTTGTCGGTTCCGGCCTCGATCCTCGCCGGTCGTGATGCCGCCGGCTTGGAACGCCTTCGCGATGCGGGTGACAAGGCCCGGTGTCCGATGCTTCTGCTCCAGGAGGTCGAGCCGCTGGACCTCGCGTCCGTCGATCCCGCGATCCGCGCGGCCGGGGTCGAGCGGATCGGTCGCCTGGCACGGGCTGCGAACATGCTCGGCTGTGCCCATCTGGGGGTCTCGATCTCGGGCAAGGACGAGGACGATGCCTTCGAACTCGCGGCGACGACGTTCAGGGAAGCCATGCAGCTCATCGATCGATTCGATGTGGGGCTGCTCATCGAAGCCAGGATGGGACTCGCCCAGTCACCGGACCGATTGACCGAGCTGATCAAGAAGATCGGTGGGTTCCGGATCGGATCGCTCCCGGACTTCCGGTTCGCGCACGATTCGGGCGACTTCACCGGGACGCTTCGACGCCTCGCCCCCTACGCGGGGACGATTCTCGCCCGGGTCGGCAAGTCCGCCGACGAGAAGCCCGCGGTGGCCAGGTCCGACAAGACGCCGTACAACCTGATCGAGGGCCTCGAGGCGATCCTCGCCGTGGGGTACCAGCATGCGATCTGCCTCGACCATGCGGGTGGCCCCAACGCGGCGGACGCCATCATCGCCGCCCGAGAGACGATCGAGTCCGCGTTGACCGCGGAGGCGGAGGACGACGGGGAAGAGGATGCCGGCGGGCCCGACGCGGCTGCATCCGAAGCGACGGCGGCCGAGGATGCCGAGCCGTGATGGTGGACGACGCGACGGATCCGAAGACGGATCGCCGTACCGATGCGTCGGGATCGTCTCGCCTGATCGTGACCATCGACGGTCCGGCGGGAACCGGCAAGTCGTCCGTGGCGCGTGTGGTCGCGGACCGGGTCGGCCTCTTCGTGCTCGACACCGGGGCGATGTATCGAGGCGTGGCGTGGCTCGTCTTGAAGTACGGCATCGATCCAGGCGACGAGCGGGAGGTGATCGCCACCCTCGACGCCCATTCGATCGATCTCGATCTCTCGCATCGCCCCGTCCACATTCTGGTCGGAGGCGTCGATCCGGGGGAGGCGCTGCGATCCGCCGCGGTCGAGCGCATCGTGTCCACCGTGGCGGCGCTGCCGCAGGTTCGTACACGCCTCGTCGAGAAGCAGCGGGAGATCGCGGAACGTCACCCTCGATTGGTGACCGAGGGGCGTGACCAGGGATCGACGGTCTTCCCCGACGCCACGCTTCGGTTCTACCTCACCGCGTCCGCGGGCATTCGCGCGGATCGACGCGTCGCGCAGCGCGAGAGGGAGGGGCAGATCGTGGACCGGCAGGAGATTCTCGCATCAATGGAGGCGCGCGACCGGCTCGATCGATCGAGGACGGACGCTCCACTGGTGAAGCCCGACGGTGCGATCGAGATCGACACGGACCATCTCTCGCTCGAAGACGTGGTCGATCGGATCCTCGATCGGATCCGCGATCACGGCGACGTCTCATGAAGCGATTGCAGTTCCTTCGACGAGCGCCCGGTCGTGCCTGGTACGCCGTGCTGTGGTGGGACTTCTGCGAGCGGGTCGCGACGGTGAGTCTGCACGTGCTCTTCGGACTTCGAGTCCACGGCCGGCATCGCATTCCCCGGACCGGTCCGCTGATCTTCGTCTCCAACCACCAGTCGTTCCTCGATCCCGCCATCAACGCGGCGGCGGTTCGCGACCGACCGTTTCGTCCCTTCGCCCGCGAGACGCTGTTTCGCGGCCCTCTAGGAACGATCATCCGTTCCCTGGGGGCGATCCCGGTCGCGGGGGGGGCGGGCGACAAGAGCTCCATGCGAGCCGCACTCGCGGAGCTCGATGCCGGCCGGAGCGTTCTGATATATCCCGAGGGGGGACGTACCTTCGACGGCGCGTTGGCAACCTTCCAATCGGGGGTGTCGATTCTTCTGAAGCGTTCCAAGGCCACGGTCGTGCCCGTTGGCATGGACGGAGCCTTCGAAACCTGGCCACGAACGTCGTCGCGTCCGAATCTGAGGCGTCCGATCGAGACCGAGGTCGGCGAGCCGATCGATTCGAAGGCGTTGCTGGAGCTTGGAACCTCCGCGGCTCTTCGTCGTCTCGAGACCGAGGTCGACGCCCTTCGACTTCGGTGTCGATCCAGGCTGCGGGCGAGATTCGGTCCCGCGTACCCGCCCGCCGGGCCCGGTGACCTTCCCTTCGCGGGTCGCGAGGACGCCACCGATGAATCGTGAGGAAGCGACGTCGGTGCGGCATGCCGCGCGTGACATCGCGTCTCGTCTGCGCGAGGCGGGATTCGAGACCTTCTTCGCGGGTGGCTGCGTTCGAGACCGGCTGCTCGGGATCGATGCGGTGGACGTCGACATCGCGACCTCGGCGACGCCGGACGAGGTCGAGGTGATCTTTCCTCGTGCTCGCGGTGTCGGCGTTCATTTCGGCGTGATGTTGGTCCCGATGGGCGAGCACTTGATCGAAGTGGCGACCTTCCGCACCGACGGCGTCTATCACGACGGACGTCGACCGGAATCGGTCACCTTCGGCAGCGCGGAAGCCGATGCTCGACGTCGGGACTTCTCGATCAACGGCCTGTTCGAGGATCCGGAATCCGGAGAGGTCATCGATCACGTCGGCGGGCTCGATGACCTCGAACGAGGGGTGGTTCGCGCGATCGGCGACCCGGACGCCAGATTCGAGGAGGACCGACTCCGCATTCTGCGGGCGGTCCGCTTCGCCGCTCGATTCGACTTCAAGATCGATCGGGACACCTTCGCCGCGATGGTCGCGAGGGTCGATCGACTGGGGGCGGTGAGCACCGAACGAATCGGGCACGAGCTTCGTCGCATGTTGGGCGATCCGTCCTGGCGGGTCGCGACGGCGCTGCTCGAGGAGGCGGGACTCGATCGGGCGGTGCTCGGGCGGGAGCGGGCGTTGGGCGAACCGACGACGGATCCGTTGCATGATGCGGACGTCGAATGGATCGATCGGCTCGCTCGGTGGGAGATCGATCGTGGCCACGCCGACCCATCGGAACTGGATGGCCGTCTCACCGGGGCGCTGGTCCTTTCGAACGCGGAGCGACAGACGCTCCTCGACGTGATGGAGATTCGCGAGCGGATCCTGTCTTCCTGGCCGTCCCTGGGGATCGCGGCCAGAAAGCGTCTCGCCGTGCATCCGTCCTTCGCTCGGTCCATCCGGATTCTTCGAGCGGAGGCGCCGGAGGTCGTCGCGGACGTCCTGGCCGACGTCGAGGGGCTGCGGGTGACCGGCCTGGCACCAGTTCCGCTGGTGTCCGGCGACGACCTCGTCAAGCTCGGCTTCGTACCGGGCCCCGGCCTGGGACAGGTGCTCCACGATCTCTACGACCGTCAGTTGGAGGGGGAGCTGTCGTCCCGAGAGGATGCGATGGCCGCCGCTCGCTCGCTCCAAAGCGGCGATCCGTGATCCCGAGGCATGGTTTCGGGGATCGATGAGGCGGATTGAGGGTGGAAACTTGATATCTTAAGCGGATCTGTCTTTGATGACAGAGTCCGTTTTCGCATGTCCTCTTGGCCGCCCATCGGCGGAGCATCCCGTCCATATCCGGACGGCAGAGCGCAGTCACCCGTCTGGAGTTCCATCATGCCCTTCACGTCCCTCCTCGCCGCCTCTCTGGTCATGGCCCCGACGTCCGCCCCGACGGGCGATGTCGCGAGCGAAACCGCGAAGCCAGTCGTCTACGTCATCCCGATGGACGGTCAGATGGGAACCGACATCCATCCCTCCATCTACGAGACGATCATCGAGGATGTCCAGGAGGTAAAGCCAGACGTCGTCGTCTTCAAGCTGAATTCGGCGGACGTGGACACGATCGAGCACATCCAGAATGACGACCGTCGGGAAGCCGGCATGCTCGGTATGTTCCAGGAGTACGAGGGCATGCTCAAGGACATCCACACGGGGCTGCGAAAGGCCGGGGTCGATCGCGAGGACATGGTCGTCTGGCTGGACGATGGATACGGAATCGGTGCGATCCTCGGTTTCGGATTCCCCAAGATGTTCATGACCGACAGCCCCGACAGCCGGTTCGGTGGTCTTCGAGTCATCCAGGCGTTCTTCGCCCAGAACGACGCGGACGTCCAGGCGAAGATGGAAGGCGCCTGGATGGGCACGGCGGAGAAGTTCCTGATGCATGGTGGCCGCGAGGACCTCATCCCGGTCCTCCACGCGATGGTGATGCCGGAGAAGAAGCTTTACGCGAAGTTCGACGGCCGCGATGTGGTCTTCTCCGAAGACCCCAACGGCGCGGTCTGGACGCTCGACAGCAGCACAGAGCGGGTGCTCAACTTCGACAGCGATCGGGCGGAGCGGGTCATGCTCTCCGAAGGATCGGTCGAGAATCTCGAGGACCTGGTCTTCCTGCTTGGTCATCAGGACTACGAGATGAACGAGCGGGGGCAGGAGATGTTCGAGACCTACAAGGAGCGATGGCGACGTGCGTTCGAGCAGTGCCAGGGGCTTCTTCGCGATGCCGCGGAGCAGGAACGCGAAGGCGGCATCAAGGGCATGGGGCGAGCCATGAACACCTACAAGAAGGTCCTCGGTCTCGCTCGGCAGTATCCCGCGGTCGAGACTCGTCTCTCCAGGGACTTCGGGGTCTCGGTCCTTCAGCTCGAAGGCAAGATCAAGAGCATCCAGAAGGCGATCGCCGAATCGAAGCGAAACGGGCGGGGCGGATCCTCGCGTGGTAGGAGCGGGAAGAGTGGACGCGGCGGCGGCCTCGGCGGCTGATTGGGTCTCTCCACATGTCCCGCCACCAGGACGGGGCCTCAGTTTGGTTCGTTGATAGGAGTCGATATGAGGATTCACTCGAGGATCAAGAGTCTTCTGACCACGTTCGGTCTCATCGCCATCGTCGCGGTGATGCTCGCGATGCCGACCGACGCGCTCGCCGAGACGACGCTTCGTTTCAAGAACGGCAAGAGCTGGCGGGGAGACAACGGTGCGATCGTCCAGGTCGAGTTCAAGCACTTCCGGACCGGGAAGACGCAGTCGCTCGAGGGCACGATCGTCGAGATCACCAAGGGCAAGCCCGGTCGTCGAGCGATCACGCTGCAGACGACCGCGGCCGGCCGGGACGCTCGCGAGATCATCCTCGAAGGTGACATCCTCTCCATGACCACGGTCGGCCAGGCCGAGGTGACGGCTCCGACATCCACGGCGGACGCAGCCTCCGGCGGTTCCTCGCCGAGCGGACGCACGGTCGGTTCGACCGACGCCGAAGTCCTCTCGGCCGAGAAGCCGGGTGTGTTCTACCTCCGATGGACCGGCATGGTCGGGACCTACGCCCGGCACGACGAGATGGAGAAGATCGCGGCCGAGGCCGACAAGTACGGCGACAATCAGATCATCGTCATCCACATCGAGTCGGGCGGTGGCATGGTCACCGAGGGCGACAAGATCCATGAGACGCTCACCGAACTCAAGAAGCGGCACCGTGTCGTGGCCTGGGTCGAGAAGGCGATCTCCGCGGCGGCCTACACCGCCATGCACGCGAACGAGATCTACTGGCACGACGAGGGCACCATGGGCGCCATCGTGATGTTCAACAGTGGAACCGGTGTGTCGATCAGCGGTCGACGGCTCGACGCCTGGGTCAAGCGGTGCGGCGATGCGGCCGAGGAGAGCAATCTCAATCGGTCGATCGCGGAAGCGATGATCACCCGGGGCGAGGTCTGCAGCTACACCAAGGATCCGGAGACCGGCAAGGTCACGATCTACGACGATCTGAGCGGCGAGGTCGATCTCTGCGATGCGACCAACGTCCTCACCCTCAACAAGCTTCAGGCGATCGACGTGGGCTACTGCATGGGAGTCGCGAACACCAAGGACGAGCTCGCGAAACATCTCGGACTCTCCGAGTGGAACGAAGTCACCGATGCGGGGCAGAAGATCTACGATCGGCACACCCGCGCGATCGATCGTGCGAAGGAGCAGACGCCGAGGATCATGCAGGACTACAACTTGAGTTCAACGGACCAGGAGCGGCTTCGACACATGAAGCGACTTCTGTCCCACTACGAGGCGTGCGGCGACATCATCATGATCGTCGAGTGCCGTTCTCCCTTCGGACCGAAGGAAGAGCTCATCAGGCAGATGGAAGCCCTTCGCAAGCAGATCGCCTCCCGCCGCTAGCGCCTTTCTCGTGACCGACGAACCGGCCGACCAACCCGAGGGTGCCGATGATCGCCGACGCGAAGCGTCGCGCGACACGGTCCTCGGGTTTCTCATGGTGATCTACGCGGCGATCTCGCTCGCGGCCGGACTAGCGCACGCGATCGGTCCACGAGCGATTCGCGTGAAGCTCGTCGAGCTCGGCGTGGATCCCGCCGCGATCGTCGTGCCCCCGAGCATCATGGAGCAGGCCACCTGGTCGGCGATCTCCGGCACGGCGCTCGCGATCATGCTAGCAGTGGGGGCGTTCGGCCTCTTCGCATCCGCCGGTTGGGCTCGAACGGTGATCAGGTGGTGGGCGGTGCTCGCGCTGCTCCAGACTCTGATACTTCTCTTCGCCGCATACGTGTCGATCGATGGCGCGGCGGAGTTCCAGTATCAGGTGCAGGAGCTTCAACGCGAGGCGTTGGTCGCCGCCGGCGAGGAGATTCCGCCGGGATTCCTCGACCGCACCCCAGACGAGATCCGAGACGGCGGCGCACGACGTCTGGCAACCGTCGGGTTCCTGCCCATGATCGTGCCGGGGCTGTCGCTTCTGATCTTTCGTCGCACCGGCCGCTGAACGGGGAGTTCGGCTCAGCCGACTTCCCGTCGCTGGAAGAGTACGATCGCCAATCCAAGAGCGACGATGACGAGCGCAAACCCGTAGGGCACGGTCGCCAACACGTAGTCAGCGGGAATCGTGGACTTCTGGGTGATGGCGTCGGCGAGCCAGAACACCTGGAAGTTGGGAACCATGGCGTAGGCGATCGACAGGGCCCACTGCTCGAGCACCAACGGCGTGCTGGGCGACGCTCCAGCGTTCTCGAGGCTGGCGACGATCTCGTCGATGCGGACGAGTCGGCGGCCCAGGAGCCAGTCCGAGAGGAGTCCGAGCACGAAGAAGCCGATCGTCGTGACCAGGGTCAGGACCTGGCCGAGCCGGGTGCTGGCGGCGAGCGCGATCGCGGTCAGCACGAATTCGCCGATGAACAGTACGAAGATGGCCACCCAGAGCTGTCCCTGGAACGACACCGCGAGGGGTTGGGGCGTGAAGTCCGGGCCGAAGACGAGGCAGAGCCCGTAGGCGATCAGCAACAGCGGGGTCGTCAGCACGATGAAGGTGCTGGAGAACACGAAGCCGTAGAGGTAGTTGCACCAGACCCCGGCACCCACGCCCAGGACGATCGCGCCGAAACCGAGCAGGAGGGCGGGGACGTGCCATGGATCGGACGCGTTCTGTCGCACCCCGTGCACCTCGACGATCATGAACACGAGGGCGAGGAAGACCATCACCAGGATCTGGGCCGTCACCACCCCCAGGTACTTTCCGATCACGAAGACCGGCCTCGATACGGGCTTGGAAACGACCGTGAGTACGGTTCGGTTGTCGATCTCCCGCGTCAGGACGTTCGAAGCGATGAAGGCGGCCAGGATCGCACCGCCGATGAAGATCGTCGAGAGGCCGATGTCGACGAACATCCTCTGGTCGTCCTGCAGGGTGTAGGCGCTGAACGGGTTGCTGAGGATCACGAAGAGGGTCGCGACCACCAGGACCACCAGCAGGATGGGTTGGCGGATGCTCTCGAAGAGCGTGTTTCTCGCGATCGCAAGGAGCTGTTCGAGCGTGGCCATGAGGGGCTGGATCCAGGGGAGGGCGATGCGGCGGTCGCCGAAGTCCTCGTCGGGGTATCATCCTCGAAGTGCAGAGGATCGAACCATGACGCATTGTCATCGTACCCCGAGATGCGTTGGCTTGGCCGAAGTTCGATCCGGGTCGCTTCGGAGTTCACCGACGTGTCCGTTTGGGTGAACCCCCACGTCTCAAGCGTCCGCCACGATCGATTTTCCGGGATCCACGGTCCCATCTCCCCAGTTCACGCGCCTCTTCGGATGACCACCGCATGAGAACCGACCATCTCGCCTACCAGCAGGCCACACGGGTTGCAGGAATGGGGTTCCTCCTTCAGCTGGCGATCGGTCTCGTCCTCCTGATCTACGGGTTCGTGTTCCAGGATTCGACGTTCGTGATCGCGAGCGAGCCGGTGCTCGCCGGCGTGCTCGTCTGGGTCTCGCTGATGGTCATCTTCCATCAGCATCGCCTCGAACGGCTCGAGGCGCTCGAACGCGACGATCTCGCGTCTGAACGCGGGGTGGAGGCGGCCGGCATCTTCGAAGAGGGGGAGACCGACGTCGCCGCTCGGCGACTTCGTCTCATGCACACCTGGCTGATGCCGACCGCGAGTCTCCTCGTGGCGGGACTTCTGATCCTGTTCGGCTGGAGAACGCTGCTGTGGTTCCGGAATCTCGAGAACCCCGAACTCCAGGTCACACCGTTCACGGTCGGCGCCCATGCTGGTTGGCAGCTCGCGATCACGCTGGGGCTCGCTCTGGTGGCGTTCATCTTCTCGCGATTCGTCGCGGGCATGGCGGCCAACCCCGTCTGGGCCAATCTTCGCGGTGGTGCGGGCCACATGGTGGGGAACGCCCTGGTCCTGCTCGCGGTCGCGGTCGGAATCGCCTTCCAGTTCTTCGAGAACCCTGGGGTGATCCGCGGCATCGCCATCGGCCTGGCCGTCTACATGCTGCTGGTCGCGGCCGAGATCGTCCTCAATTTCATTCTGAACCTCTATCGCCCCCGACGACCGGGCGAAGTGCCTCGTCCGCCCTTCGATTCGCGGATCCTCAGCCTCTTCGCCGCGCCGGATTCGATCGTCCGTTCGATCAACGAGGCTGTGAACTACCAATTCGGCTTCGACATCACGAGCTCCTGGGGCTACCAGCTGCTTCTCCGAAGCTTCACCTGGCTGATCGTCTTCGGTCTGGTCGTGCTCGTCGCCCTCAGTTCAATCGTCGTCGTGGAGCCCGGGAGCCAGGCCGTCCGTCTGCGCGGTGGCCGGATCGTTGGCGACGTCCACTCGGGCTCGGTCTTCCTGAAGCTCCCCTGGCCGTTCGAGACCGCGACGTCGGTCGACACCGCGAGGATCCGTGAGATCAGTCTCAACGGCACGCCTCGCGACATCGGCGAGGTGTTCCTCTGGGACCCGAACGACGAATCGCCGAACGATCCCTTCCTCGTCGCGGCCGATCCGCTCCCCGAGACGATCACGCGAACGGTGGACCGACTGGTGACCCAGCCCGAGGAGGCGATCCAGGATCCGCTGCTGCCGGACGAGGCGGACGAGAATCCCGACCGTCAGGTGAGCAACCAGTTCGCCCTGATCGACGCCGATCTCATCCTGCGATATCGCGTCCGGGACGGAGGGCTCGTCGACTACATAACCTTCTGCAGCGACAGTCGTCCTCGTCGATCGACCTTCAACACTCGCGAGCTCGCGTTGAAGGAGATCGCACTCCGCGTCGTCACCCAGACGCTCTCGACCCTCACGCTCGAGGAGGTCCTCTCGCCTCGAGGCCCGGCCCTCCCATCGACGCTGCGAACCCGGATCCAGGAGGCGTTCGATCAGGCCTCGACCGGCGTGGAGGTGGTGTCGGTGGGGATCCCCGCGCTTCGACCGCCGCACCAGGCGGTCGCGATGTTCGAGGAGCTCTCGATCGACATGCAGAACACCCAGAAGACCCTCGAGGAGGCCCGTCGTCGAGCGGACAGCAGCCTGGCCGCGTTGGTCGGCGACGCCGAACTCGCGCGAGAGGTGGTCGTGGAGATCCGCGAGTATCTCGACCTCGAGCAGGAGAAGGGGCGCGACGATCCGGAAGTCGTCGGCAAGCGGATCGACATCCAGAACCAGCTTCGCGACAGCCAAGGCATGATCGCCTCCTTCATCGCGGCCGCGCGTTCGCTGCGATGGCAGATCCACATGGATGCCCGCCAGACCGCCGCCGAGGTTCTCGGCGAGGTGGGGTCCTACGACGCCGCTCCGGAGCTGTATCGCGAGCGTCGAATCATGGAGGTGCTCCGCAAGAGCCTCCAGGGTGTCCGAGCGAAGTACGTGCTCGGCGTCGATCCTTCTCGCACCGATCTCGACTTCGAGATGCAGGAGCCGAGCGAGGGTCTCAACCTTCGCGAATACATGGAGGACTCGGAATGACCGCGTCGTCCTCTTCTCATCCCGTCTGTTTCCATGGCCCCCGTTCGGGACGCACATCATGAATCGCACCGTCACCGCCATCATTGCCGTGCTCATCGTCCTCGTGCTGATCCTGTTCAACACGACCTACACGGTGAACTTCCACGAGCTCGCGGTCAC
>PKCT01000055.1 GCA_002862325.1 Phycisphaerae bacterium | reverse complement strand
CTAGTGGGAGTAAAATCCCGTGGAGGTTCGAGCCCTCTCATCCGCATCAACTGACACCGCCCCGAGGCCGCAGCCTCGGGGCGGTGTGTACGTTCAGGAGTCGATCGATTCCGCTCGTTCCACCCATCGATCGGTTCGATCGTGCGTTCGCGAACGTTATCCCGCTCGAAGCGTGTCCTCTTCGTTACCGTGCGCCTTACCCGCGTCTTCCCGGGGATGTCCGCTGGTACCGAAGTCGCCGGAAGGGCTCAGATACTCGATCTTTTCGATCCATCCCGTCGGAATCTTGGTGACTCCGCCCATCTGATCGGTGGTGAGGGTGTCGGTGATGGCGATCTGTTCGTCGTCGGCGTGCAACAGGAGTCCAACGGTGTGAACGGTCGTCAATGGCCGTCGGGCGAATTCCATCATCTCCGCCCGATCCTCCCAGGTCGGTCCTCCCTGGCTCTCCGCGTCCTTCCAGACGATCGACACCATGACGTTCCGCGTCGCGGGATCGGTCGCCGGATGCCGGTGATGGTCGTGACGATCGGCGTCGTCGCCCGGCTCGAGATCCAGTGGTCGGTGAGGGTCGTCCATGGCGAATCGTCCTTCCAGAGTCTGGGTGTCGATTCGATGTATCGACACCAGTTTCGGTCCGGCGTGATCTCTAGGCGGTCGATGAGTCACACCCCCAGGAGGTCGCTACGGATCTATCCGACTCGGAGTCGAACGACGTTTCCATTTGGGCCGAAGATCTGTCCGGCCGATCGGGGAAAACGATTATCGGCCGGCGTCTCTCGCGTCCCGTGCGACCCGGTCGAGATCGGCGACTCGGTTCAGGGCCTCGGATCCCCGCACGCCGATCAGCGGTGGGGTCCGGCCCTGGAGTCGCATGAGGGCGTCTCGCCCTGCGGTCGGGGCAACCCTCCAGCGGGTTCTCGCCGATGTGAAGGCATCGCGCATCTCCGGAGATTCGATGGCGATGAGTCCAGCATCGAGGACCTCGTCCAACGATGCGAGAAGGCGAAGGGGGCGGTAGCCCTCGTCTGATCCGATCTCGGTCGGCGTCGACCGCTCGCGCACCGTCTCGGGTGCCAGGGATTCGTCGAACCAGGTGTCCGCGGGGACGATCTGGATCGACTCCGAGGCCGCCGCGATGTGGTAGATCGCGTCCGCCGAGAGCGTGTTCAACCGTTCGATCGCATCGAATGCCGGCGAGTCGCCGTTGGATCGACTGAAGAGATGCCGGACGAGGCGATCGAGGTCGGCCTCGCGGGCCTCCGCGAGGCCAAGCGCCGGCAGACGCGGAATCGAGGTGATCGCGGTCATCAATCGATCACGATGCACGTCGTCCGTCCAGATGTCGCGTGCCTGCGGTGATTCGAGAAGGTCGGCGAGCCGGTGGATCAGGTCGCTCGCGATCAGGATGTGTGAAAGGCTCGCATCCGAGATCAGGCCGCGGGCCAACGCGATCACCGACGCGATCTCGTCGACCGCGATCTGCCTTTGGACTTCGGCGTCCATGGAATCCGGCCCGTCGCTCGACAGGTGTTCGGCAAGATCGAGATGGGCGTGCGCATCGATGAGAAGTCCGAGTCCGGCCGCACGGAATCGTTCGAGCTCCGCGTTCAGGATCGCCGGGCCCGCCCCATCCGTCCCCGCCTTGAAGTCCTCGGGATCGATCGCGGCTGCATCGAGGGCCAGGGTCGTCAGACTCGGGCCGATCGAGTCGAGTCCCGTCAACCAGATCGTCTCCGCCGCGTCCGCATCGGGGTCGTCTCGGAGCAACTCGTCGGGATCGGTCTCCACGGTGGAATCCTGCAGTCGGTACCTGGCCCTCGGGGAATCCGGGAAGAGATCCAGAATCCGGAGACCGGCGATCTGGACCTTGGCGGGAAGTTCTTCGAAGCGAGCCCCGAGTTCAAGCCAGAGGATCGCCGGATTCCTCAGGGCCGCCGGCTGCAGGCGACCGCTGGCAAGGCCTTCGAGCAGGCGAAGGCGATCGGCCATGTCGCGTTCCACGGAAGTGACGACGTTCATCAGCTGAACGAGATCTGGAAGGAGTCCTGCGGTCAGCAGGGGGGGGTCGGACGCCGCGATCTCGTCGTCGATCGCCTGGAGCGTCTCCAGCGCGCGGCCTCGATCCGGATCCGCGAGGGCGGCCTCCATGTCGTCGAAGTACCCGTCGAGCGTCGTCAGTTCCGCTCTGATCTCGTCGCTCGAGACGTCTCCGAGCACCGCCTCGCCCATCACGGATTCAAGCATCGCGAGCCGCTCGCTCTCGACGCCCGCGTCCAGGGCGTCGGCGATCAACCCCAGTTCGTTCACCATGACCCGCCGTTCCTTCGCCATCGCGTTCGCGAGGCTGAACGGATCGTTCAGATCGCCGATCCATTCGTACTCCGCGAGCCAGTCCGCCGCCATCGCCCGATCGACCACGCCGCGGCCGATGAGCCAGTCCATCGAACCGCCACTCGACCTGGCCAGGGCCGCACCCACCAGAGAGCTGATGAAGTACTCGTCCTGGGCGACCTGTCCACCGCTCTGCAGCATCCTCCCGACCCAGTCCATGGCGCCGCCGTAGTTACCGTCCGCGACGTCACGGTTCGCGAAGGCGTTCATCGTCTGCGACGCGGCACGAATTCCCGAGAGGTGGGGTAGCAGCGCGAACCATCCATCGGCTTCGTCGACCGGTGCGGTGAAGGGACGGGTCGCGGTGGCGTCCTCGAGGAGCGGCATGAGGACCGAGAGCCGATCGAGCGCCGCCCGCTCCGCGTCGGTGGGAACGCGGCCGAAGTCGGAGCCGAGATCGCGGATCAGAAGAAGGTCCTCCGGGCTGATCAGAGGAGGCAGGTCGTCGCCATCCTCGGCCCCGTTCCAGCCCGGGGACATCGCGTCGAAGACGGCGGTCCAGGCGTCGTAGCTGTCGTCGTCCTGGGCGGTGGCGTGGGCGGTGGCATGGCAAAGCAGACTCGGAAGGACACCGACCAGCAGCAACAGGGCTCGAACGACGTTCATCACGTGGGCATCCTCCGTCGAGACCCCACGGTGCGGGGTGTCATCATTACCATCCCGAAGCCGTTCCTCCCTTTCGGGGATCCGAGGCAGGTTTGAGACCCTCGCCGTCCACGAAGATCGCCTGGACCACGCCGACGCTGGGAATCTCGACGAGATCGAATTCGAGCTGTTCGAATCGAGGGTTCCATGGCTCCGCCCCATCTTCGTAGCGGAGCGTCGAAGGGGACCACTGGTGATGGACGCGCGGCGCTGCGATCGCTGGCCAGGGGTCCTCGCTCGCGGCCAGGTATCGAAGCAGGACCTGGGCCACACCGGTGATGATGCGGGGGCCGCCGCTCGCGCCGGCGGTCGCGACGGTCCTTCCGTCGCGCACGAGAATGGTCGGTGACATGCTGGAGAGCGGACGCTTCCCGGGCTCGGGGGCGTTGCGATCGGACTGGGTGAGACCGAAGAGATTGGCGCTCCCTGGAATCGTCGTGAAGTCGTTCATCTCGTTGTTGAGCACCACGCCGATCTCGGGCACGGCCACCAGCGAGCCGAACGCACCGTTGATCGTCTGGGTGCAGGCCACGGTCATGCCGCGGGCATCGATCACGGAGAAGTGGCTGGTGCCCCGATCATCGGGGGGCGACGTTCGGAGCCCGCCGGGAAGAATCCCGCAGTTCTGCGCTGGCACCACCTCTCCAGGCTGGATCGATGCGGCGACCTCCTCGAGCCGCCGAGCGTCGAGGAGGTCGGCGACCGGAATCGGTGCGAAGTCCGGGTCCGCCAGGTGTCTGGCGCGGTCCGCGAAGGCGTGTCGAAACGCCGCGACCAGAAGCTCCCCGTATGCCGCGTCGTCCGGAGTCGGGTCGCCGAAGGCGGCCGAGGACTGGTCGACGAGCGTCATGATCTGGGCGAGGGCGATGCCTCCGGAGCTCGGTGGAGGCATGAGGATGGCGTCGACGTCGTCGTAGACGCCGGATACGAACAGCGGGTCCCGCCACTTCGGTCGATACGATCGGAGTTCCTCGGCGGTGAGGTCCCCGTCCCACGCGCGATCGACCCCCGCCACGAGGTCGGCGACGCCGTACCACGCGTCGATGCCCTGATCGGCGATCCGAGCGAGGTAGTCGCCCAGGGCGTCCTGCACCACCAGATCCCCGATCGAGGCATCACCATGCAGGCACAAGGTCTTCCAGATCCAGTTGCTCGCGGGTCGAAGGTCGGGATGTCGGCGCCGCAGTCGAGCGAGACCATCGATCATGCCGAGGTAGTGCGCGTCGATCGAGACGCCCGTGCGGGCGGCGCGAATCGCCGGTTCGAGCACGGTCGCGAGCGGAAGGGTGCCGAAGCGATCATGGACCTCGAGAAGTCCGGGGATCTGGCCGGGGACGCCCACCGCTCGCCCTCCGTAGAGACTTGGGTCGTAGCCGCTCGCCGTCTCCGGCACCTCGACGAAGTAGTCCGGATGGGTCGCCTTCGGTGCGCACTCGCGAAAATCGAGGCAGTGCCGCTCGCCGGTCTTCGGGTCGAAGACCAGCAGGAATCCGCCTCCGCCAAGACCGCAGGAGTAAGGACGACTGACACAGAGGGTGAATCCCGTAGCGACCGCCGCATCGACCGCGTTGCCACCGAGCTTCAGCATCTCCACGCCCGCGTCGCTGGCCACCGTGGAATCCGCCGCCACCGCGCCACGGCGATAGGTGGTTCCGGTGGCCTTCGAGGTCGGTAGGGATCCCGTCGACGCCTCCGACGCCGCATCGGCGGGCGAGGTCGTCTCGCTCGTCGACTGAAGCGACCGGGACGATGGTGTGGGTTGGCATCCGAAAATCAGGCCGCAGAGGAGAATCGGCCAGATCGGGTGAACGCTACGATGATGGATCCTGTGCGTGGGCATCGCGCCGACCACCCTACCCGGGAATGGTCGCGGCACCACGCGGAATTGGACGTCTTCGATCCCGTCGGAATCCCGAGCGCCGAATCATGATCTACCTGGATCACAACGCGACGACCCCGCCTCTTCCCGCCGTGGTCGAGGCGATGGTCGACTGCCTGCAGGCGGACTGGGCGAATCCCTCCAGCACGCACCGAAGCGGGATCGCAGCGAGACGTCGCATCGAACTCGCTCGGGAATCCGTCGCACGATTGATCGGCGCCCGTCCTCGCGACGTCCTTCTCTGCTCGGGGGGTACGGAGGCCGCGAATCTCGCGATCCGGGGTGTGATCGGCGAGGCCCGGAAGGGGATCGCGATCGCGACCAGTCGTCTCGAGCACTCCGCGGTTCGGGATACCGCCGTCCTGCTCGAGAAGGAGGGCGTGCGGGTCCACTGGTTGCGGCATCGCAGCGACGGCGTCGTCGATCTCGACGCGTTAGAGACGCTGCTGGAAACACATGGCGAAGCACTCGATCTCCTGAGTCTCATGTGGGTCAACAACGAGACCGGTGTGATCCAGCCGGTGGCGGAGGTCGGACGCCTGTGCAGGGAGCACGGGGTTCTCTTCCACACCGATGCCGTGCAGGCGGTCGGGCGGATGCCCGTGGACGTCGCGTCGCTCGATGTGGACCTGGTCTCGTTCGCGGCCCACAAGTTCCACGGTCCGAAGGGGGCGGGTGGACTCTTCGTCGGGCGCGGGGTTCGGCTTCGACCGTCGATCACGGGTGGCAGCCAGGAACGCGATCGCCGCGGTGGCACGGAGAACGTGGCGGCTTACGCGGGGATGGGCGTGGCCGCGGAACATGCCCACGAGTGGTTGCAGGGTGGGGAGGCCCTGATGCGGTCGCTCGCGGAGCGCCGAGACCGTTTCGAATCGAGGCTGGCAGGCGTGCTCCCGACTCCGGTCGTGAACGGTGGAGACTCGCCTCGGCTCTGGACGACCTCGAACCTGGGCTTTCCTCGGCTCGCCGCCGAAGGCATCCTCATGGCCCTGAGTGAACGGGGCCTTTCGGCCAGTGCCGGCGCCGCGTGCGCCAGTGGATCGCTCGAGCCGTCACCGGTGCTTCTGGCGATGGGCGTCGAGGAACGCGTGGCTCACGGGTCGATTCGCTTCTCCTTCGCACGCGAAACCTCGGAGGACGATCTCGAGGCGGCGGCGAAGATGATCGAGCAGGTGGTCACCTCGCTCGCTCGCGATCTGCCCGAATCGAATCACACCGACTGAACACCGCCCCGTCCGCAGACGCAGCGGGGGCTCGGATCAAGCAGTGATGGGCCGCGTCACTTGCGGCCGCGGATCTTCCGGTACTTTCGGATGAGTGCATTGGTCGAGCCGTCGTGCTTCAGGCGGGGGCGGCTCTTCGCACTGAGTTCGGGGATCATCGCCTGGGCCAGCTTCTTGCCCAGCTCCACGCCCCACTGATCGAAGCTGTTGATGCCCCAGATCGATCCCTGGACGAAGACCTTGTGTTCGTACATGGCGATCAGGCGTCCCAGCATTCGAGGCGAGAGCTTCTCGCAGAGGAACGTGCTGGTCGGGCGGTTGCCCTCCATCACCTTGTGCGGGGCGACCGCGGGGTCGACCCCCTCCGCCAGGATCTCCTCGAGGGTCTTTCCGAACGCGAGCGCTTCGGTCTGGGCGAACACGTTGGCGATGAGCTTGTCGTGATGATCACCGATTCGATTGAGCGGTTCGGCGAAGACGAGGAAGTCGGCGGGGACGAGTCGCGTTCCCTGGTGGATCATCTGGTAGAAGGCGTGCTGGCCGTTGGTGCCGGGCTGTCCCCAGATCACCGGGCAGGTGTCCCACTTCACGTGGTCGCCACCCAGCCGGACGTGCTTCCCGTTCGACTCCATCTCGAGCTGCTGCAGGTAGGCGCTGAAGCGATCGAGGTACTGGTCGTAGGGGAGGATCGCGACGGTGCCTCCCCCCCAGAAGTCGGCGTACCAGAGGCCGATGAGTCCCTGGATCACGGGAATGTTCCGCTCGAGCGGCGTCGTGCGGAAGTGCTCGTCCATGTCGTGGAAGCCGTCGAGCAGTTCGCGGAACCGCTTGGGGCCGATCGCGATCATCGTGCTGAGGCCGATGGCGGAGTCCATCGAGTAGCGACCGCCGACCCAGTCCCAGAAGCCGAACATGTTCGCGGTGTCGATGCCGAACTTCTCGACCTCCACGGCGTTGGTCGAGACGGCGACGAAGTGCTTCGCGGCCGCCTTGATGTCGCCCTTGAACGCCTTGAGGATCCACCGCCGGGCGGTGTGGGCGTTGGTCATCGTCTCGAGCGTGGTGAAGGTCTTGCTCGACACGATGAACATGGTCTCGCGGGGATCAAGATCCCGGGTCTTCTCGAAGAAGTCGTTGGCATCGACGTTCGAGACGAACCGTACAGTGAGATCGTCGCTGGCGAACTTGCGAAGCGCGTCGTAGGCCATCGCGGGACCGAGATCCGAGCCGCCGATTCCGATGTTGACGACGTTCCGGATGGGGCGGCCGGAGTGTCCCTTCCAGGCTCCTCGGCGGACCTTGTTGGCGAACGTCCCCATGCGTCCCAGGACCTTGTGCACCTCGGGAACCACGTTGACGCCGTCGACCTCGACGACCGCCCCCTTCGGCGCACGCAGGGCGGTGTGCAGCACGGCGCGATTCTCCGTCACGTTGATCCGCTCGCCGCCGAACATGGCGTCCCGGTGCTTTTCCACCTTCGCCTGGCGGGCGAGGCTGAACAGCGCCTTCATCGTCGCAGCGTCGATCAGATGCTTGGAATGATCGAAATGGATGCCGAGGGCCTCCACGGAGAATCGGGTCGCGCGGTCCCGGTCCTTGCCGAAGAGTTCTCGTAGCGTCGTACCTCCCATCGCCTTGCGGCGGCCTGCCAGAGTCTTCCAGGCGGGGAGCCGGTCGGGGCGCTTACGGTCGACGATCCTTCGGACTGCGGCGTTCATACAAGATCTCCTCGTTCGGATTGAGCTCCGAGGCCCCGAGTGAGCCTCGCACTGGTACGCTGGGGAAGCTAGCAGAAGCACCCGTTCGATGGGTGCAGGTTCGACCATCCCCCGACCAGATTCGAGGACACATCATGCCCGCGACCGCCGACCTTCACGCCCTTGGACAGAGCCTCTGGCTCGACAACATCACCCGCGACCTCCTCGACAACGGCACCCTGAAGAAGTACATCGACGAGCTCTCGGTCACCGGACTGACCTCGAACCCCTCGATCTTCCAGAAGGCGATCGCCGGATCCTCGTCCTACGAGCCGCAGATCCGCGAACTCATGGCGGCGAAGCACGAGACCGAGTCGCTCTTCTTCGAGATCGCGATCACGGATCTGCGTCGTGCGGCGGACAGCTTCAAGGACGTGCACGCCCGGACCGGTGGGGTGGATGGGTGGGTGAGCCTGGAGGTCTCGCCGTTGCTGGCGAACGACACCGACAGCACCATCAAGCAGGCGAAGGAGCTGCACGCCAAGGCCGATCGGGACAATCTCTTCATCAAGGTCCCGGGGACGCCCGAAGGCATCCCCGCGATCGAGGAACTCATCTTTTCCGGCGTCCACATCAACGTCACGCTGCTCTTCTCGCGAGAGCACTATCTCGCGGCGGCCGAGGCCTACACCCGCGGCATCGAACGACGCATCGAGGCGGGGCTCGATCCGAAGGTCTGCTCGGTGGCCAGCCTCTTCATCAGTCGTTGGGACAAGGCGACGATGGGCAAGCTCGACGGCGATCTGAAGGATCGACTTGGGACCGCGATCGGCGAGCGGTCCTACGCCGCGTACGTGGACTTCTGCTCGTCCGACCGTTGGAACGACCTCAAGTCGAAGGGTGCCCTGCCGCAGCGCCTCCTCTTCGCCTCTACCGGCACGAAGGATCCTGCGCTCTCCGACACGTTCTACATCGGAGGACTCGCCGCGCCGGACACCGTCAACACCATGCCGGAGAACACGCTGCTCGCGTTCTACGACCACGGCACGCTCTCCGGACCGCTTCCGACCGACGGCGGTGATTGCGAGAAGACGATCGCGGCGATCGAGGCTGCGGGCGTCGATGTGCACGCCCTGGCCGAGAAGCTCCAGGTCGACGGTCGCGACGCCTTCAACGCATCATGGAACAGCATGATCGACGACATCGCGACGAAGACCCAGTCGCTCGCGGGAGCCTGAGGGGGACGATGATCCCCGGAGGACGCGTGGGCCTCCGCAAGATGGTCTCATGAATGCCTTTCTGCACGATCTCGAATGGCGTGGTCTTCTCCACCAGTCGACCTCCGACCTTCTGGGGGCCCACCTGGACGGCGGCGTCCGATCGGCGTACGTCGGCTACGACCCGACCGCCGACAGTCTGACCATCGGTAATCTCGTCAGCATCATCATGCTGGCGAGGTGGCAGCGGGCCGGCCATCGGCCGGTCGCCTTGATGGGTGGTGGGACCGGGCTCATCGGAGATCCAAGCGGCAAGAGCGCCGAACGCCCGCTGCTGACCGCGGAACAGGTCGCCGCCAACGTCGACTCCATTCGGCCGATCTTCGAGCGGATCCTCGATTTCTCCGGTGCGACGTCCAATGCGGCCGAGATGGTCGACAACATCGACTGGCTCGGTCGGATCGGCTACATCGAACTGCTCAGGGACATCGGCAAGCACTTCTCCGTCAACGTGATGATGCAGAAGGAATCCGTGTCCGCCCGTCTGAACGAGCGGGAGCAGGGGATCAGCTACACCGAGTTCAGCTACCAGGTCCTCCAGGCCTACGACTTCCTCCATCTCTATCGCACGCGTGGCGTGACGGTGCAGATGGGAGGAAGCGACCAATACGGGAATATCGTCGCGGGCATCGACCTGGTGCGACGGCTCGAGCGACTCGAAGATGGTGACCGAACGATCGGGGCGGAGACGTTCGGTCTCACCACGCCGCTGGTCACCAAGTCCGACGGCGGGAAGTTCGGCAAATCCGAATCCGGCGCGATCTGGTTGACTCCGGCCCGTACCAGCCCGTATCGCTTCCATCAGTTCTGGCTGAACGCCGCAGACGCGGATGTCGCCAACTACCTCCGATGGTTCACGTTCCTCGAGCGGGAGGAGATCGAAGCACTGGACGAGGCGACGCGGGAGCGCCCGCAGGAACGCGCGGCCCAGAAGCGTCTGGCGGACGAGGTGACCACGCTGGTCCATGGTGCCGGCGAGGCCGACGCGGCGGTGAAGGCGGCGGCCGCCCTGTTCAGCGGCGAAGTCCGTGGACTCGAGCCGGCCGCGCTCGGTGCGATCGCGGAGGATCTCGGCGCGGTCGAGTTCTCGCGGGCCCGCCTGGTCGGCGACGATGCCGCCACGGTCGGCGGAATCCTGCTGGAGTTGAAGCTCGCCGCGAGCCGTCGGGAGATACGCGAGTTCATCGGCAACGGGGCCGTTCGGCTCAACGGTGACCCCATCTCCGAGGACCGCCCACTCACGGCGGCGGACGTCCTGGAGGGTGGATTCACGCTCCTTCGTCGAGGTCGCAAGAACTGGGCGGCGATTCGCTGGGTCGACTAGTTCTTCGGCGGGGCCGGCCGATCCTTGATCGACAGTCCGATCAACGGAAACGCGGTCGAATCGTCTCCGACCGACACCACGGTCACATCGGACGGGAGATTCCACAGCGTCACCGACTTCTCCGAGATGCGCTTCAGGAGATCGTCGCTCGTCAGATGCACGAAGGCGATGATCCCGCCCGAAGCGGCGTTGTTCGCCTGGAGTCGTTCGATCGTCTCCGCCGGTCCCCGCAGGACCACGTTTCGCAGGAAGGCGTCGTCGGGATCGATCTCTACCAGCATCGACTCCAGCTCCGATGGCGGTCCCGCGATCTGGACGGGAACCGGCGTTGACAGCGCCAGTTCAGTCTCGTTCGCGTCCAGGGTGAGTCTCACCTCCACGGTTCGGGGGTTGATCTTCACGATCGAGTCCGAAGCGGTCGAGCCGGCGGGGAGGGACAGGGGGATCTCGAGCTCATGGCGTCTTCCCGTCTGCCGTCCTTCGAGGTCGGCGGCCGACAGCCGGGCGTCGAGTCGCAGATCGTCGGAATTCGCGAGCGACGCGGGAACGACGATGGTCGCGGTCTCGGGATTCACTTCGATCCGGCCGCTCGTCCTCACGCCCTTCGGAAGGACGGGGTCGACCGCCACCGTGACGGTGGTCAGCGGTTCGATCGAGATGGTCGCGTTGGTCGGATCTGAACCCATGACGCTCACCGGGAGCCCCATGTCGTCGATGAGGTTCTGTCCGATCGTCGTCAGATTGAGTTCGTGGGATCCCGCATCGGACGGCACCCCGAGCGTCCCCGCGATCATGGTGATCGGCTTTCGAAGTCGGTCGATGGCGTCTTCGAGCGCCCGGCGAGGACCGCGGAGATAGATGCGGATCGGGGGCAGTTCCTTCGGAGAGATCCTCATCGAGTCGTTGGTGGGACCCGTGAAGTTGAGTTCCACAAACGCGGTCTGGGTCTCTCGGGTCTCGCCCGCCGCCCAGATCCAGATCAGCAGCGCCACCAGGGTCACCCCTACGAAGTTGAGGATCTGGTCTCGCATGCTTGGATCGCGGCCGTTCATGAGGTCTCCTCTCGGCCGGCGGTTTCGGTACCGCCGGAGCTCGAAGCGATCGAACTCACCGCGAGACGACGGGCCAGTTCCTCCGACACTCGTTCGCGTGCAATCGGACTCGAGAGCTCGCCGCTCTCCGCGAAGCGGACTCGGCCGTTCTCCTCGCTGACCACCAGGACGAGACAGTCGGAGTCGAGGGTGATGCCGACCGCCGCCCGATGGCGACTTCCAAGCTGGCTCGGCACCCTCCCGGGGGGAGCGAGCGGAAGCTGGACCTTCGCCGCCGCGATGCGATCACCGCGTATCACGACCGCGAGGTCGTGGAGGGGGTTGTTCGGATAGAAGATCGCCTCCAGCAGGCGGGCGTCCACCGCCGCGTCGATGGTCACGGCGTTGCGGAAGAGGCTCTCCAGGCCGAGGCCCCGTTCGAACACGATGATCGCGCCGAACTGGCTCTTGGAGAGGAAGTCCGTCGCCTCGGACACGGATGCGACCACGCGATCGCGCACCGAGGGGCCGCGGCGGAGGAACTTCGCTTGACCCAGCGTGATCATCGCTTGTCGAAGCTCGGGTTGGAACACCACCACCAGCATGATGGCCACGAGACCGACTACGCGGTCGCTGAGGAATCGAACCCGGCCGAAGGTGTCGTTCGCGTCGTCGGTCACGCGAAGCACGATCGCGAAGACGACGACCAGGACCGCGAATCCGCGGATGACGCCGGCACCGCTGGACCTTCGCAGGAAGCGAAGGATGACCCAGACCACGAGCCAGATGACCGCCAGCTCGAGGACGAGCTCGATCGTGCCGTAGCCTCGAAACGCATCGATGAATGAGTCGAGGGTGCTCATACCGCGTTCAAAGTATACGCAGACGCCACCTTCCACCGGGCGGTCGTCTACGATGCCGCCATGTCTACGCCACTCAAGGGACTTGTCATCGGGCGTTCGACCGGCCGGTGTGCCGTGTCGGATCGAGTATTGGAGCCGGGCACCAGCTGTTTCGCGGCGCTGGTCCGACCCAAGCCCGGAGACGACACCGCCGACCGTCCGATGATCGAACGGCTGGACTTCGACCCGACGATCTGGGAGGACGCGCGGTGTGCGACGGATCTCGCCGGACGACTTCTGTGCTGGTGGCGAACCGAGATTCCGGAGCCGGGGGGACGACGGAACCTGTTCGTGGACGATGGGACGCTGGTCGATCTCTTCGAACGGATGGAGGACGAGGAGGACGAACACCGACTGGCCTTCCGCTTCGTGCTGGGGCTGATTCTTCTCCGGCGGCGTCGGTTGCGGGTGGTCGACCGGCAGCGTGTCGACGGCGCCGAGGTCTGGCACTTCCGACGGGTCGGCGGGGGTGACGACGCCCCGACCTGGACGGTCGCGGATCCGAAGCTCTCTGAGGAGGACGCCGACGCGATCGTCGAGCAGCTGTCGACCATCCTTTCGGACGAAGGTTGATCGATGGGGAAGCGAAGACTGATCCTCGGCCTGGTCCTGGCGACCCTCGGCGTCCAGGTGGGCTGTCGAACGACGGGCGTCGAGTCCCGGTCGGCGCCGGAACCGGAGCCGGTTCCGGTTTCCGCCGAGACCTGGCTCGAGCTTCGTGCCGGGCAGGCGGCCCGGCTCGAGCGTTTGGCTCGCCTCACGGCGCGAGGAAGTGTCCTGATCGATTTCGCAGACGAGTCCGGTGAGCGTCGGACCGAGCGGGCGGAGCATCGCTTCTGGCGTGAAGCGCCGGAGCGGGCGGCGGTCCGGCTGTCCAAGGCGGGGATCGGCCTCTCCATGACCGCCTGGAATGGGAATCGATGGTGGGTGATGGACGAATCGGGGGACGACGTCGTCCTCGAGGTTCACGCGCTGGATGCGGAAGGCGACCACACCCTTCTCGCGCCGCCGCTCCTGGTCGCGATGGCGGGGCTGTCGGACTTCCCGGAGACTCCACCGGTCGACCTGGTGAGGATCGGCGAGTCGTACCGATTCACGGTTCCCGAGCCCCGTCCCGATGGACAGCCGCCACGGGCCACTCTGGAGATCACGGTCGCCGATCCCCGCGACGGCCCGGCCCGGGTCGTGCGGAGATCGCCGGGGTTCGCGACGATCCGATCGACCCTGACCAGATTCGATTCGGTGGAGGGACGCGGGCGGCCGCCCGGGGATTGGGCGTCGATGCCTGGTCGAATCGAGGTGGTTCGCGACGACGATCGCCTGGTGATCACGCTCGATCGACCGCTCGCCGGTGGCGAGATGTCCCCGCGACTCTTCGATCTCGAGGCCCAGATCGAGCGTTCGAACCCAACCATCGTGAGGGGACTGTGATGATCGCGAGGATGCGATGGACGATCGCGATGCTCGCGGTGTCGTTCGGGACGCTCGCGACGGGGGCGAGGGCCGCGGACCTCGAGATCGCCACCGCCTGCGGCGATGGACGCCACGTCTTCCTGGTTCGGCCCGGGGTCGAGGAGCAGGTCTGGGAAATCGCGCACATCGACGCAGCCACGGCGCCCCTCGCGATTCGGTCGATCGTCTCCTTCGCCCGTCGTCCCGAGGCGATCGCCTCGAGTGGCGATCAGTGCTGGGTGCTGCTGCCGGCGGTCGACGCCTCGCGTCCGGTTCGGGACCTCGTCTCCTTCAACGTGGTGCAGCATCCGATCAACAAGGTCTGGACGGTGGCGCCGCCGGGACGACTCCGCTTCCTCCCGCCGGTCGAGGTCGAGAGTGCCGTGGTCAATCTCTCCGCGGGCGAGGATTCGCCGATGGTCATCGGCCTGCCGAGCCAGCGTCACGTTCGAGGCATCTCGAGGGATGACGCGGCGGGGGGCGAGGCCGACGAGGCGGGCGAGGTCCGGGTGCTTCGCACGCCGGATCTCGCGGCGTGGATCGACGTGGAGCCTCCTTCCGGTTTCGATCGCACGGTGTCGTCCACTGCGGGGCGCCTGGCCTCCGGAACGTCGGCCGTCCCCGCGATCGTGTGGAGCACGGCCGATGGTCCAACGCGGCTCTCGGGGTGGGAGTCGGAGGCGTGGTCCACCCGCTCGATCGAGACGATCGGTGAATCCGAACCGGTGGTGTTCACCATCGGCGAACGGACCCTGCTGGGATTCGACTTCGGGGCGGACGGCGTCGAGATCTGCGAGGTTCGTTCCCAGACCGATGGGAATCAGGCCGGTTGGCGGCGACTGGCGAAGGTCGGCACCGGGCTGCCGAGTGGAGACCGGGCGATCGTGGGGACGAGTGCCGGGCCATGGATCGTCGGGGTGGCTGGGAATTCGGTGGAGGTCGTCCAGGTGGATCCCATCACCGGCGCGGTGGGGGCCGTGCAGGTGCCGGTCGAGGACGACGGTGCAGGGAGTCTGGTGCATCTTCCCATTCCGTTCCTCGTGCTCTTCGCGAGCATCATCGCGACCATCGTTCTGCGGCCGTTGATCGATCGCTCGCCTGAAGGGGTCGCGACCGGAATCGAGCGTGCCGGGCTATTCCGACGCGCGGCGGCGGTCTGCATCGACCTCGTTCCGGGCGCGATGCTCTCCGTCGTCGTCTTCGATCTCGACCCCGCCACGTTCCAGGATGCCATTCGCGCCGGAGATGCGGAGTCGTATCCGCCGGTGATCTTCGCGATCCTGTTCTCGGGGGTGCTCGCGGGCATCGTCGAGACGGTGTGGGATCGCTCGATCGGCAAGGCGATGGTCGGACTCAAGGTCGTCGACGGGAACGGTGGGGCTGCGACCACGCTCCAGCGGGGGCTTCGGGCCGGTCTCAAGATCAACATCCTCTTCATGCCCCTGATCGCGGTCATCTCCGCGGTGGACCCCAGTGGTCGCGGACTGCCCGAGTTGGCGACTCGAACCGTGGTGGTGCCGGCGAAGACCCCGGCGGCGACCCCCTCGGACGCCGATCGCTGAAAAACGGCCAATCGCGCACCAGCTGCGCGAACAATCGGCAGGTTTGGAGGATTCTCGTCCATGCAGCCGATGTTTCATGCGCTGGCGGATGGATTCGCCAATGGCCGTACCCCCTCGTCGAGAGGCCTGGGGGGATGAGAGGATCTCGTGACGGACCGCGACGACGTACAAACCCCTGTCGAGTCGGACTTTGTGCCGGCAGATGGTCCGCGCTGGGGGCTGGCCTGGCAGCTCCCGGTGATGGTGGCCGCCGTCGCCGCGATCACGGCTGCGGTCTTCTATCGTCAGCCCGCGGACACGGGGCCCGATCCCGCCCAGCTCCTCGTGGATGCGCGTGCCGAGTTGGATTCGGGGCAGTTGGCGGTTGCGGAGCAGCGGTTGGGGCTCGTCGAACCCCTGCTGGCTGAACACCCTTCGCTCCTTGGGGACTACCACCTCGCCGTTGCGGACTATCGCCTCGCGATCGTGACGCCGATTCGGTCGGCCGCCCCCGGACTGGCCGCCCAGGTCGTCGACGCGTATCGCCAGGCGGTCCGTGACGGGGCCAGGCTCGATGTGCGGCGACGAACCTCGCTTGTTCTCGCACTCGTCGCCGCCGACGACGACGCGGAAGCCCTTCGAGAGCTCGATGGGCTTTGGCCCCATCTTTCGGAGGTCGACCGCCAGGCGCTTCGGTCCGATCGGCTTCGGCTCATGCAGGAGTGGGTCGATCGGGCGATCGCGCGGGAGCCCGTCGACTATCCGATGGTTCGGAGTCGGGTCGACGAAGTGCTCTCTCTGACGCCGGGCGTGGAGCTCGACGCCTGGGCGATCGCCGTCGACGCCAGGATCCGGCTTCGCCAGGGCGACTTGGACGGGCTGGCCAGGCACCTCGGTCTCGCCATGCACCGCATCGAGGGCCGATGTGCAGAAGTCCCGGACGCCCAGGTCGACTGGCCGGTCCTGTGGCTGCTCCTCGGGCATGCGTATCGAGACGAACTCTCCTCGTATTCTCAAGCTCAGGAGTGCTATCGCACCGTCGTCGATCGATTGCGGGCGGGTGGCACCGTGCAGGTCGAGGCGACACGCTCGCTCGCCGAGCTGCTCGTCGTCGAAGCACGACATGAGACGGACGATTCGAGCCGTCTCGCGGCGATCGACGAGGCCTCCAGGCGGTACCACGAGCTTGCGGAGGACCTTCCCGACGCGGGCGTAGAGGATGTCTTCGCAGCCCGGCGTGGGTTGGCCGAGGTTCAGATGCTCGTCGCAGGGGACCATCCCCGGCACGTCCTCGATCGTCTCTCGCATGCGGAGTCCTTCCTGGAAGCCTTGGGGCCTGCCGGGATCTCGGAATCGTCTCGCGATCGGCTCGCCACCGTCGCCCTGGACGCCGGGGGGGCGACGCTCGGTCTGATCGACGCGTGGCACGAGACGGGGGACGAGGCGGCGACGGTCGAGGGGTTGCGGATCGTGATCGAGAAGGCGGCGATGGTCTCCCGGCTCACCGCCGATCTGGAACTTCGACGCCGAGCGCTGGACATCCTGGCGAGAAGCAACGAGTGGCTGGCTCAGACGCTGCTCGAGCCTCACCTGGGCGGAGCCGATCCTCGGAGATTCACCGAGTTCGATCAGGTTCCCGTCGAGATCCAGCTCGAAGCGTTCGGTGGCTTCGCGTCCGCGGCTGAGGCCATGGACGCCTATGAACGAACCCTGTCTTCGGACGATCCGGAGCGTGCGAGCGTGATCTGGAAGTCCGCGGTGCTGCACGACAAGTCCGGTGCGATCGACGATGCCTTGTCGAGGTACGTCCGCTTCGTGGAATCCGAATCGGTGGATGTTCCGCTCTGGCCCGAGGCGATGTATCGGGTGGCGGTCTGCCACCATGCGTCCGGTGATCTGTCTGCCGCCGAGGAGGGCTATCGTCGGCTGCTCGAGCACATGGACGGGAAGGCGGACCAGGTCAGCGAGTTCACGACCCGAGGTCGGGTGGGCCTCGCTCGGGTGCTTCTGGATCGGGGCCAGGCGCGAGGAATCGCGGAGGCCGAGTCGCTTCTCCATCAGGTCGTGGCGGGGACGGCGGACGACGCGATCGGGCCGAGCGTCCCGGAGTACCGGGATGCGCTGCTCCAGCTCGTCCGCCTTCTGGCCGACATGGAGCGGTGGAGTGAACTTGGAAGCCGTGGCGATGAGTGGTTGCGACGCTACCCCGAAGACGATCGCTGGGGCGAAGTGGCCGCGCGAACCGGCATCGCGTTCGTTCGACACGCCGAGGCGCTGGTGGTCGACGCCTCGACGGCCGAGGGAGCCGGGACACCTCGCGCGATCGTGGTTCGTCGCGGCGAACGCGAGAAATCGCTCGAGTTCGCGGAGCGCTGGCTGGCCGAGGCCATCGCGGTCCTCGACTCCCGGCCGGATCGCCCGCTCGACGGGCTCGAGCACCGTCTTCTTCGTGAGAGCTACCTGCATCGAGCCGCCGCGGCGGATCGGCAGGGCGACGTGGTGGGGGCGGTGGGGTTCTACCGCGAGGCGGAACAGCGATTCGCCGGCGAAGCGGTCGCGGTGATGGCCTTGATCGCGATGGCGGATGTGGCGACCCGGGGCGGGGATGCGGAGACGGCGACCGAGGCGACCCGGCGCGCCCGGAAGCGACTGCAGCATCTCCATCGCGGGGTCGGTGGCATCGGCCGGGATGCGCAGATCGATCTGTTCCGGGGCGGCGATCCCGCCACGCTCGACCGCTGGTTGACGGTCTTCCCTCCGGGGCTGGAGGACGAGATCGGATGAACGAGTCACCGCGACGAAACGTGGTTGAGATCCTCGAGGAGCGGGTGGAGATCCTCTCGACCCTGCGAGACCTCACTCGCCGTCGTCATGACGCGATCACGAACGATCGGGCCGACGCGGTCGCGCGTCTGGTCGAGGCCAGACGGCCGCTGATCGAACGGCTGCTCGGGGATGCGAGAGGGCTCGAGTCGGCGGCGTCCACGGCGGCGAGCGCCTCGACGGATGCCGATTCGAAGGCGCTCCGGCTCGTCGATCAGGCCACCGCGCTGCTGGACTCGATGTGGGACCAACGGGTAGCAGAACAACAATCCTGGGCGGACACAGGCGACTTCGGACGGTTGGAACGGCTGTTCGCCCAACTCGAATCCGAAGGCATTCTCGGCCGGATGTCCTTCATGTGCTGCAACAACTGTGCGTAGCCTGCGCGCGCCATCCTTCACTTACATCGACTGCGCCGCATCATCGACAGACATATCCAGAGAAAATCTGCGCTCCGCAACAACGCCGTCCTGAACCAACAAAAACGGTAATCGGGCTGCGGAGGCTACGAGGATTCAAGGTAAAAAAGAGTGATGAGCACCACGGCCATAAACGCAACGCCGCGAAGTTCGGCACAA